>CAZDYT010000198.1:0-7030 GCA_964509395.1 uncultured bacterium | reverse complement strand
CACCTCGCCGAGCAGCGCGCGAAGGCCGGCCCGGAGCTTCGGCGCGCGATCGATCGAATCTGGGGGCGCATTCTCGCCGGAGAGCGGTAGCGGCCGCGCGGTGTCTCCGCCGCCCATTTGCCAGGCCCACGGGTTTGGGCTAGGCTACTCGCGCCGCTCGGACGCGATCGAGGAATCGGAGGGCCGCCAGAGAAAGGAGACCCCGATGGAGATGGTCCGTGGTTCGGTAGCGATCGGTTTGGGCCTGGCGCTCGCGCTGGGGACCCCGGCATTCGCGCAGAAGAAGGGGGGCGACCTGATCGTCGCCCAGCCCGCCGGCACCAACACGCTCGATCCCCACTTCACCGCCTCGGCGGCCGCACGGAACATGATGCTGGGGATGTATGAAACCCTGGTGACGATCGACGAGAACGCCTCGCCGATCCCGATGCTGGCCAGCCGGTGGGAGGTCCTGGACAACGGCATGACCTACCGGTTCGAGCTGCGGAAGGGCGTCAAGTTCCACAACGGCAAGGAGATGACCTCGGCCGACGTCAAGGCCTCGCTGGATCGCTTCGGCAAGATCAGCCCGGAGAAACAGACCATGGCGCCGGTGGCGGCGATCGAGGCGCCGGACCCCTATGTCGTGGTCTTCCGCATGAAGGAGCTCAACACCTCCTTCATCGACCGGCTGGCCTCGCCCGCGTCGCCCACCACCATCATCCCGGTCGAGGAGACGGCGAAGGAGGTCAATAAGACCAACCACATCTCGACCGGCCCCTACCAGTTCGTCGAATGGGTGCCGGACTCCCACGTCAAGCTGAAGCGCTTCGACGGCTACGTCCCGAACACGGCGATGGCCGGCCGGGACGGCCTGGGCGGCCGCAAGACCGCCTATTTCGACACCATCACCATCCGCATCATCAAGGAGGCGAGCGCCCGGGTGGCCGCGCTCGAATCGGGCCAGGTCCACTTCGCCGAGGACATCCCCGTCCCGGCGGCTAAACGGCTCGAGAGCAATCCGAAGCTCAAGGTGGTCGACCTCATGCCCTGGGCGCAGCCGCTGGCGTACATCAACACGAGCCTGCCGCCGACCAACAATCTCAAGCTGCGGCAGGCGATCCAGGCGGCGCTCGACATCGACGAGATCATGGCCGCGGCGACTGACGGCCTCTACCAGCTCAACCCCGGGTGGGTGTATCCCAACAGCGCCTACTACGTGCCCCAGGCCGGGCGCACGCTGTACAACCAGAAGGACATGGCGAAAGCGAAGGCGCTGCTCGCCGAGTCCGGCTACAAGGGTGAGCCCCTGGTCCTGATCACCAACAAGGACTACCAGTTCATGTTCAAGTCCGCGGTGGTCATGTCGGAGCAGCTCAAGGCGCTGGGCATCAATCTCAAGCTCGACGTGCTGGATTGGCCGACCATGGCCGCCACGGCGACGAAGTCGGAGGGGTGGAACCTCGCCACCTCGGGCTTCGCCATTCAGCCGTTCGTCGGTCCGTACAGCTACCTCAGGCTCTTCTGGGGCCCGACCCACGTGGGGCGCGCCGCCAGCGACCCGGTGCTCGACCAGGCCTGGACCCGGTTCAATACCTCGCTCAAGCAGGCCGACCGCAAGGAAGCCTGGGCGCAGGTCCAGCAGCACATGACCGACCAGGTCTACATCCTCAAGCTCGGCGACTCGGGCATGAAGCTCGGCATGGTACGCAACCTCGTGGGCTTCAAGCCGTATCAGGGGGCGCATCGCTTCTGGAACGTGTGGTTCGAGTGATGGGAGTCGGAGCCGGGACGCGGCGCGACGAGGTGGGGGTGACGCGGCGGGCGGTGCCAGCGAGTCCGTAGTCCGCCCCGGCCGACGATGGGACGCTACATCGCCCGGCGGCTGCTCGCCACCGTCCTGGTGCTGCTGCTGGTCACCCTCATCTCGTTCAGCATCATGCACATGGTGCCGGGCGATCCGGCGGTGGTCATGGCCGGCATCGGCGCCTCGGCCGACCAGGTCCAGCGCATCCGCGAGCAGTTCGGCCTGGATGCCCCGTTCCTCGTGCGGCTCGGCCGCTGGTACGGCGGGCTGCTCCACGGCGATCTCGGCAACTCCATCCTGCTCGGCCGGACCGTCGCCCGCGCGATCGCCGAACGCCTCCCGGTGACCCTGTCGCTCGCGGCGCTCGCCTTCGTCCTGACCGCGGTGTTCGGCTTGACCCTCGGCACCACCGCCGCGGTCAAGCAGAACACCTGGATCGACCAGACGGTCATGGCGCTGGCGGTGATCGGGGTCTCGGTGCCGAGCTTCTGGCTCGGGCTGATCCTCATCATCGTCTTCTCGGTCATGGTCGACTGGCTGCCGGCCGGCGGCTACGTCCCGTTCGGCCAGGACCCCGGCGCCTGGTTCCGCGCCCTCGTCCTCCCCGCCGCGTCGCTGGCCCTCCTGCAGGTGGGGCTGCTCGCGCGCATCACCCGCGCGACCATCCTCGAGACGCTGCGCCAGGACTTCGTCCGCACCGCCCGCGCCAAGGGGCTGCCGGGCTGGCTCGTCGTCGGCAAGCACGCGTTCACGAATGTGATGATCCCGGTCATGACCGTGCTCGGGATCAGCGTGAGCCTGCTGCTCTCCGGCTCGGTGGTCGTCGAAACCGTGTTCTCGGTTCCCGGGCTCGGGCGTCTCATGGCGACCGCCATCCTGGCGCGGGACTATCCCGTGATTCAGGGGGGGTTGCTCGTGACCGCCCTGATGTTCGTGGTGATCAACCTGGTGGTCGACGTGCTCTACGCCTGGCTCGACCCGCGCATCCACTATGATTGATGTCCTGATCCTCGCCCGCCCGTCCCCGGCCCGGGGCGCGGTGCTCCGCGGCGTCCGCCAGATCCTCGGCCACAAGCTCTTGCTCACCGGGCTGGTGCTGTGCCTCGCCGTCGTCGCCATGGCGCTCCTCGCCGACAACATCCAGGTGCAGGCGCCCGAGCGCTTGCGGGTGCGCGACGCCTTTGTCGCCCCGGGACCCACCCATCCCTTCGGCACCGACAATCTCGGGCGAGACGTCTACAGTCGGGTGGTCCACGGCGCCCGCTTCTCGCTCCTGATCGGGCTCGCGACGGTGGCGCTGACCGCCCTCGCCGGCACGCTCCTGGGGTGCGTCTCGGGGTACTTCCGCCGCTGGGACGAGCCGGTCATGCGTGCCATGGATGCGTTGATGTCGTTCCCCGCCATCCTGCTGGCGGTGGCCATCACGGCCGCGCTCGGGCCCTCGGCCGTCAACGCGGTGATCGCGCTCGCCGCCGTCTATACGCCGCGCACGGCGCGCATCGTCCGCGCGTCGATCCTGGTGGTGCGGGAGATGGAGTACGTGCAGGCCGTCCGCTCGGTCGGCGCCGGTCAGGCCCGCACCCTGGTGCGTCACGTCCTGCCCAACTGCCTGAGCCCGCTGGTGATCCAACTCACCTTCGTCTTCGCCTACGCGGTGCTGGCCGAGGCCGCGCTGAGCTTCCTCGGCATGGGCCCCCCGCCCCCGACCCCCACCTGGGGCAACATCATCGCCGAGGGTCGGGATTACCTGCGCGAGGCGCCCTGGATCTGCCTGTTTCCCGGCGCCGCCATCTCGCTGACGGTGCTCGGCTTCAACCTGCTGGGCGACGGGCTGCGCGACGTGCTGGATCCGCGGATGAAGGTGCAGGCCGACTGAGCCGGCGTCGTCACCGGACCCGAAGGCTCAGCGCCCTGTTCGTAGCGAGACCTATGGGGGAGAGACTGCCCATGAAAACTCTGGCCCGGCTCTCCGGCGTGGCGCTGGCCGCCGTCATCGTCGCGGGGTGCGGCCTCATTTACACCGATGTCCGCGTGCCCCGCGCCTACCGCTCGGCGACACCGTCCGACGTCACCCCCGACCCCGCCGACAAGACGGTGTCGGGGGAGGCCTGCTACCGGAGCCTGCTCTATCTGGTCGCCTGGGGGGACGCGAGCTACGCGGCCGCGACGCTGAGGGCGCTCGGCGGTGACGCCACCGCCACGCTCTACGACGTGAAGGCCGACGTGAAGGCCACGAGTGTGCTCTTCGGGCTCTACAGCCGGGTTTGCACCGTGGTGACGGGGAAGGTCGCACACCCGTGAGGTGTCCGCCGCTCCTGGCGTGTCTCCTCGTCGCGGCGGTCGCCGGGTCGCCGGCCTTCGCCCAGACCGAATCGTATGAGGCCGACTCCGGCCTCATCACGCTGGGCGGGTTCGTGGTCTTCTTCAATGCTGAAGGGCCGTTGTCCTATGCCACGCTGACGCCCAAGGACCTTCCGCCCGGGGCCGTCCTCGTGGGGGAAGTGAAGGGGCGCGGCTGCCAGTACGGGGTCGCCACCCCGATCATCGTCCTTCCCTCCATTCCGCGGATGTCGGGCGCCGGCGGGCGGGGCGGGTATGACAAGGCGCTCAGGGACATCCGGGAGCGCCATCCCGAGCTCAAAGGCATCTACGACGTCAAGGTGGACGACCATGTGGTGGCCATCCTGACCGTCTACCAGAGGCAGTGCACGGAGGTCACGGCCAAGGGATTCAAGTAGGGCGCACGACCGTCCGCGGCGGGCAGGGCAGGGGAGGACCGCCATGAAGCTCGACACCGTTCTTTACGAGACCCGGGACGGGGTGGCCCACATCCGGCTGAACCGCCCCCATCGGCTGAACGCCATGGTCCCGCAGCTCATGCGGGACCTCCACGAAGCCCTGCAAGGCGCCGCCCGCGACCCGGACGTCCGGGTGGTGATCCTCTCCGGCGAGGGGCGGGCCTTCTGTGCCGGAGACGACCTCAAGGAGAGCGCGAAGGGCCACGGCGGGATCGCGGAGGTCCGCCAGTTCGTTCACGAGATCCAGCAGGTCACGGTCGATATCAAGACGGTCCGCAAGCCGGTGATCGCGGCGGTCCACGGCTACGCCCTCGGGGGCGGCTGCGAGCTCGCGCTGGATTGCGACCTCGTCGTCGCCGCGGAGGACGCGCGGTTCGGCTTTCCCGAGACCGGGGTGGGGCTGTTCGTGACGGGCGGGGTCACCCACCTTCTGCCGAGAGCCGTCGGCTTGGCCAAGGCCAAGGAGCTCATCATGACGGGGGAGTACATCGACGGCCGCGAAGCCGCGCGGCTCGGCCTCGTCAATCGCGTGGTCCCGAAGGCGGAGGTCCTCACGGTGGCCGAGGCGCTCGCCAGGAAGATCATGGGGAAGGCCCCGCTGGCCATCGAGCTGGCCAAGACGGCCCTGGAGGCGGGCGTCCAGGCGGATCTCGGGACCGCCATGGCGCTGGAGACGGAAGGGACGATCACGTGCTTCCTGAGCGAGGATGCGCGAGAGGCCGCGCAGGCCTTTGTCGAGAAGCGGCCCCCGCGGTTCAGGGGGCGCTGATCGAGGCGCGCGGATGGCGTGGCCCCGGTACTGACGGCCGCAGCCGGAGTGGACGACGTCTGTGAAACCTCCCCCGTTCGAGTATGTCGCGGTGACGTCCGTGGAGGCCGCGGTCGCGGAGCTTGCCCGGCACGGGGAGGCGGCGAAGCTCCTCGCCGGCGGGCAGAGTCTCATCCCGATGCTGAACATGCGGCTCGCCTCGCCGGAGCGTCTCGTCGACCTGAACCGCGTGGGGGCGCTCGCGTACATGGAGGAGCGCGACGGAGGCCTGGCGATCGGGGCCATGACGCGCCAGCGCGCCGTGGAACGGAGCGCCGTCGTCCGGGCGCGGGTGCCGCTCCTGGCGGAGGCGATCCCCTCGGTGGGGCACGTCCAGATCCGGAACCGCGGCACGATCGGCGGCAGCCTCGCCCACGCCGATCCCGCGGCCGAGCTGCCCGCGGTGGCGGTCTGCCTGGATGCCCGCGTGACGGTGCGCGGTCCCGAGTCCGAGCGGACCCTGCCGGCTCGCGACCTCTTCCGGGCCGCGCTCACCACCGCCCTGCGGCCGACCGAGCTGCTCACCGAGGTGTGGTTTCCCGCGGCGGCTCCGGGCAGCGGCGCGGCCTGGGTCGAGTTCGCGCGCCGCCACGGGGACTATGCGCTGGCCGGGGTCGGCGCCGTCCTGAGCCTCTCCGGGGGCGTGGTCACCGAGGCGCGGCTGGCCCTCACGGGGGTCGGGGGCGCGCCTGTGCGGGGGACCGGCGCCGAAGCGCTCCTCCTGGGTGAGCGGCTCACGCCGGAGCGGCTCGAGGCGGCGGCCGCCGCCGTCCGGCACGCGATCCATCCCGACGGCGACATCCACGCCACGGCCGCCTACCGCCGGCACCTCGCTGGCGTGCTGACGCTCCGGGCGCTCCGGCTGGCGGCGGAACGCGCTCGGAGGGTGCATCGCCCATGAGCGTCGGCGCACCGGCCCCGATGCCCGTTCGCGTGCGGGTGAACGGCCGCGAGTACGTGGAGGCGGTGCCGCCGCGCCTGCTCCTGTCGGACTTCCTGCGCGACCGGCTCGGGCTGACGGGCACCCACGTCGGGTGCGAGCACGGCGTCTGCGGCGCCTGCACGGTGCTCCTCGGCGGCGAGCCCGTGCGCGCCTGCCTGATGCTCGCGGTGCAGGCGGACGGTGCGGAGCTGACGACCATCGAAGGGCTCGCGCCCGACGCCGAGCGCCTGCACCCGGTGCAGGAGGCGTTCCGGGAGGCGCACGGGCTTCAGTGCGGCTTCTGCACGCCGGGCTTCCTCATGACGGTGGTCGCGCTGCTCCGCGAGACGCCGCAGCCGAGCGACGCGGAGATCCGCAGGGGGCTCGCCGGGAACCTCTGCCGCTGCACCGGGTACCAGAACATCGTGCGGGCCGTCCGGCGGGCGAGTGAGCTCCTGGCGGCCGAGGGGAGCGGGCGATGACCACCCGCATGATCGGGGCCCGCATCCCCCGCAACGAGGACCCGCGACTCCTCCGCGGGCTGGGCTGCTTCGTCGCCGACATCAATCCCGCCGGGGCGCTCCACGGGGCCGGGCTCCGGAGCCCGCACGCCCGCGCCCGGATCGTCTCCGTCGACACGACGCGCGCCTGGACCCTCCCCGGCGTCCACCTGGTCCTCCCGGTCACGGTGTTGAACAGCCCGGACTTCGGGCGGT
>CAZDYT010000197.1:0-7040 GCA_964509395.1 uncultured bacterium | reverse complement strand
ACGCGATCGGCGAGCCGGGCGATCAGGCGATTCGCGAGCCCCGGCACGGCCACCTGCTCGTGGACGAGCAGCGGGCGCCGGCGCGCCGCGGCGGCGAGCGCGGTCGGGACCGCGACGAAGCCGCCGGTGGCGACGACGACATCGGGGCGGAGGCGGCCGAGGAGTCTCCAGGCTTGCAGGAGCCCCGCGGGGACCCGGAGGCCGAGGTCGCTCAGGTTCCGGAGGGCGAGGCTCCGGCGGAGCTTGCCGGTGGCGATCGCGTGGTAGGGAATGCCGGCCGCGGGGACGCGCGTGGCCTCGAGGCCGGCGTGGCTCCCGACCCAGGCGAGCGCGAGGTCGTCGCCCAGGCGCGCCCGGAGGGCGGCCGCGATCGCCAGGCCGGCGGAGGTGTGCCCGCCCGTGCCACCGCCGGCGATCACGATCCGCAGCGGGCTCATGGCTAGCTCAGGGTTGAGGCCCGAGCCCCGGTAGGACGCAGGCAGGAGGCCCCCCGGAGGCGTATGCCGCATACGTTGAGGCGAGCCGAGCGCCGAGGACGACCCGGGGCGGCGGGCATCAGCCCGGAGGCCGGTGCTTGGCGGCGTGCCGCTCGAGCGCCAGCTCGATCAGCCGGTCGAGGAGGCGTGGATAGGGGAGCCCCGAGGCCTCCCAGAGCCGAGGGTAGGCCGAGGTGCGGGTGAAGCCCGGGATCGTGTTGATCTCGTTCAGCCAGATCCGCTCGTCGTCCTCGAGGAAGAAGTCCACCCGGGCGAGGCCGGCGGCGTCGATCGCGCGGAATGCGGCGAGGGCGAGCTGCCGGAACTCGGCGGCCAGCTCGGGGGGGAGCGGCGCCGGGATGATGAGCTTCGCGAGCCCTTCGGTGTACTTCGCCTCGTAGTCGTACCACTCCTTGCCCGGCAGCACCTCGCCGGGGACGGATGCCTCCGGGTGGTCGTTGCCGAGGACGCTCACCTCGATCTCCCGACCCAGGATCGCGCGCTCGACGAGGATCTTCCGATCGTAGGCGAACGCCGCCTCGATGGCCGAGCCGAGCTCTGCGGCCCCGCGGACCTTGCTGATGCCCACACTCGAGCCGAGGTTCGAGGGCTTCACGAAGCAGGGGTAGCCAACCACCGCGACCGCCTGCCGTGCGATCCCCTCGGGATCTGCCGCCCACTGGTGCCGGAGGACGACCAGGTGCGGCACGACCGGCAGGCCGTGGGCGCGGAAGACGGCCTTCATCGTCGCCTTGTCCATCCCGACCGCCGAGGCGAGGACGCCGGCGCCCACGTACGGGAGATCGGCCAGCTCCAGCAGGCCCTGGAGGGTCCCGTCCTCCCCGTAGGGACCGTGGATCAGGGGGAAGACGACGTCGAGCGTCGCGGCGATCCCGGCGGGGAGGCCGCCGGACGTCGCGACACGGGCGAGCGCGGTGTCCGAGGCGCCGGGCGCGGGCGGTCCATCCCCGTCCGGCGAGGGTCCCGGGGGCGGGAAGGCCAGCGCGAGCCCCGAGGCGTCGGCGAGCGCCCGAAGAGGATCGCGGCCCACGAGCCACTGCCCGTCCTTGGCGATGCCCATCGGGACGACGTCGTAGCGGGTCCGGTCGACCGCCCCCAGCACCGAGGCGGCGGAGGCCAGCGAGACCTCGTGCTCGCCGGAGCGCCCGCCGAAGATCAGCCCGACGCGGAGTCGTCTCACGTCGTGGGCTCCTGCCCGCCGGCTCGACGCTGACGCCAGCGCTCGAGCCGCTCCCGGATCTCGGCCTCGAAGCCGCGCCGGACCGGGTGGTAGTAGCTCCGGCCGCGGAGCGCCTCGGGCAGGTGCTCCTGCTCCACCTGGGCGTCGGGCGCGTCGTGGGCGTAGCGGTAGCCTCGGCCGTACCCGAGCTCGCGCATGAAGCGCGTCGGCGCGTTGCGCAGGTGGAGCGGAACGGGGTCGGCGGGCCGGGTGTGGACGTCCTCGCGCGCGGCGTCGAAGGCCGCGTAGACCGCGTTCGACTTCGGCGCGCACGCGAGATACACGGCGGCTTCCGCCAGCGCCAGCTCCCCCTCGGGCGTCCCGAGGAAGTCGTACGCGTCCTTGGCCGCGAGGGCGACGACCAGCGCCTGTGGGTCGGCGAGGCCGACGTCCTCGGTGGCGGCGCGGACGAGCCGGCGGGCGATGAAGAGCGGATCCTCGCCGGCCTCGAGCATGCGGGCGAGCCAGTAGAGGGCGCCGTCGGGGTCGGAATCGCGGAGCGACTTGTGGAGCGCGCTGATCAGGTTGTAGTGCTCCTCGCCGGCTTTGTCGTAGAGGAGCGCCTTGCGCTGCGCCGCCTCGTGGATCAGCTCGGGCGTGAGCCGCCGGATGCCGTCCACCGGCGCGGTGAGCGTGATGGCGGCCTCGAGGATGTTCAAGGCGCTCCGCGCGTCGCCGTCGGTGAGGCGCGCGATCGCCGCCAGCGCGTCCGCGTCGGCCTCGACGCGCAGGGCGCCGAGCCCCCGCTCGGGGTCGGCGAGGGCGCGACGCAGGATCACCGTGACCTCGTCCTCCCCGAGGCGGTGGAGGACGTAGACGCGGCAGCGCGAGAGGAGCGCCGAGATCACTTCGAACGAGGGGTTCTCGGTCGTCGCGCCGATCAGGATGAGCGTCCCGCGCTCCACGTGCGGCAGGAACGCGTCCTGCTGGGCCTTGTTGAACCGGTGGATCTCGTCCACGAACAGGATGGTCGCCTGACCGTGCAGCGCGAGGCGCTCCTCCGCTTCGGCGATGACCGTGCGGATCTCTTTCACGCCGGAGAGGACGGCGGAGAACGCTACGAAGTGGGCGCGGGCGCGGGTCGCGAGGAGGGCGGCGAGCGCCGTCTTCCCGGTCCCCGGCGGCCCCCAGAGGATCATGGAGTGGAGGTCGCCCTTCTCGATCGCGGCGCGGAGGAGGCGACCTTCGCCCAGGAGGTGGGCCTGGCCCACGAACTCCGGGAGGCTCCGCGGCCGCATCCGCTCCGCGAGCGGCGCCAGCCGCCGGCGCCGCTCCTGGCTCGCGTGCTCGAACAGCTCCACCCCCGACTGTCCTCCGTGCCGGCGGTCGCGGTGCTCCGTCACATTATACGTGGAGGACAGGCTCCGGGTCGCTCGACGAGAGCCTCGCCAGGCAGCTCGGCAGCGCGCGCAGGTCGTGAATGATCAGGCGCGCGACGACCTCGCGCCGCCGGAGCTCCTCGGGGTCCGTCCCGTACCCGATGAACGGCACGCCCCCGGCCTGCGCGGCGGCCCCGTCGACCCAGGAGTCGCCCACGACCCAGATCGGCCGCTCCGGGTACGCGGCCCGCAGAAGCCGCAGGCCGTCGGGGTCGGGCTTGAGCGCCGCCTCGTCGCGGGTGATCAGGGTCGGGAAGAACGCGCGCAAGCCACACCGCTCGAGCGCCGCGTCGGCCGTCGGCCGGGCGTTGTTAGTCCAGACGGCGAGCCCGACCTGGGCGGCGCCGAGCGCCTGGATGGCGTCGAGGGCCCCGGGCTCGCATTCGGCCGACTCGAGCGCCCGCGTCTCGTGGTCGAGCGCGATCGCCCAGCAGAGGGGCTCGAGGTCCGGCGCCGCCTCCCGAATGGCGGCGATCGTCTGCGCCACCGTCCACCTGCCCGAGGCTTCGGCGAGGGAGATCCCGTGGCCCGCCGCAAGGGCGCGGATGTCGGCCCGCATCGCGCGCAGGTCCAGGGGCGAGCGGACGAGCGTGTGGTCGAGATCGAAGGCGCACACGAGCAGCATTCTGCGAGTATAGCGAGGATTGCGCGGTTTGCCGGGGAAATCTGATACCGTAGAGAGACCCTGGCCGAGGCCGGGGGCCGTCGCGATGCGAGCCGAGCGAATGATCCTCGCGTGCCTGCTGGCTGTGATGGCGTGGGCGGTGACCGGCGTGGGTCCCGCCGCCGCGGCCGTCTCGGAGGCCGACCGGCTCTGGACCGTCGGCGCCCAGGCCTTCGAGGACGGGCTCTACGATCTGGCCTACCGCGAGCTGGGGCGGTTCGTCCAGGCGGCGCCCAGCGATGGGCGCCGGGGCGACGCCACCCTGCTGCGTGGCAAGGCCGCCTTCGCGCTCGGCCGGTACGCGGACGCCCTCAGCGAGTTCCAGGCGGCCGAGGCGCTCCCGCTGCGGGTCTACACGCCCGGCGACCCCGTCTTCTGGCAGGCCGAGGTGCTCTTCCGCCTTCGCCGGCTCGCCGACGCCCGCGAGCGCTACTCGCTCTTCCTCCGGACCGATCCGACCTCCCCCAACGCGCCTGACGCGCTGTATGCCCGGGGCCTCAGCGAGTTCGAGCTGGGGATGCCCGACGAGGCGCTCGCCACCTTCAACAGGCTGCTGCGGGAGCACCCCGCGAGCGAGCTGGCCGGGTCGGCGGCATACGCCGCGGCGCGGGAGCTGGTCCGGACCAAGCGCTGGGACGAGGCGCTCGGCCTCCTCTCGACGTACGCGAGCCGCTTCCCCCAGAGCCGCTTCCTCTCCGAGACCCGCTACCTCCTCGGGGTCAGCCAGCTCGAGGCCGGCCGCGCGACCGACGGGATCCGGACCCTCGAGCAGTTCCTCGCGGCCAACCCGACCCACGAGCTGGCTCCCACGGCCCGGTTCCTCACGGCCCAGGCCCAGGCGAAGGCCGGCCGCCCGCGCGAGGCCATCGAGCACTACCGGGCCTTGATCAAGCAGACTCCGGCGAATCCGCTGATCCCACAGGCGCTCTACCAGATCGGTGACCTCTCGCAACGGCTCGGGCGGACCGCCGACGCCGAGGCGGCCTGGAAGACCCTGCGGCGCGAGCACCCGGGCGATGCGCTGGCGGAGCCCGCCGGCCTCGAGCTGGGGAGCCTCTATCTCAAGCGGCGCCAGTTCGATCCCGCGATGGAGGTCGCGCGGGAGGTGGCGGAGGCCAACGGCGCGCAGCGGCTCGAAGCCCTGCTCCTGCTCGGAGAGAGCGCGCTCAAGGCGGGGAAGACGGCGGACGCGCAGGCAGCTTATGCTGCGGCCGTCGCGGAAGCGCCTCCAGGCACGGCCGCGCGTTTCCGCGCGCTGGCCGGCGTCGGCCTCGTGGCCGAGTCGCTCAAGGACCATGAGGCGGCGAAGCAGGCGTACCAGATAGTCATCGAGAAGGCGGAGGACAGCGAGCTGGTCCGGTGGGCCAAGGGGCGGGTGCGTGAAATCGAAGCGCGCGAGCAGCCACCCCCCAGGCCGGCGCCCAAGGCGAGGCCGCGCACGCGGTCCAGGTCGGAGGCCCGCTCGTGAGGAGGGGGTATCGCGGGATCCGTGTGGCGCTCCTCGGGATCCTGACGCTCTTCCCGGCCGTCGGGGACGCCGCAGCTCCCCGCCCCCTCGAGTTGCCGGTGCCGGAGCTGGCGGTGACGGTCGTCCCGCTCTCCCTCAATCTCACGCGACCGCTCCTCGAGCCGCCCGAGACGCCCGCCCTGCCCGCGCCGCCGGTCGACCTCGGGGCGCCGCCGCTGCCGCGCTTTTCCACGGTCGTCCCGAAGCCCTTCCCGCCCACGCGAGAGCCCGGCCTCGCCACGTGTACGTTCGCATTCGGTCGAGCCGCGAGCCTCGCGGAGTGCGGGGTCTATCGGGTGCTGGAGGGGGATCTGCCAGGCGCCCGGGAAGCCCTCGAGGAGAGCCTGATCCGAGACCCGCGCGGCCCGCAGGCGGCGGCGGCCTACGTCTGGCTCGGCGAGGTCGCGTTTCGCGAGGGGCGCTACGACGAGGCCGAGCACCGGTATCGGAGGGCGCTCCCCCTGAACCCCCCCGCCGAGTTCGTCCCCTCCGCGGCGCTCGGCATCGGGTGGCTGGCCCTTCGTCGGGGCGACCTCGGCGAGGCCCAGCGCGCGCGTGCCCTGGCGCTCTCGTCCGGGCCCTCGCCGGGGGTCGCCGTCGTCACGCGCTTCCTCGACGGCGTCGCGCGACTCCTGGCCGGGCGCACCGAGGAGGCGCTCGGGCTCTGGGACGCGCTCGCGGCCGGCAGCCCGCCCGCGCCGATCGCGGCGGAGCTCTCCTTCTGGCGCGGCGTGGCCCAGGCGCGTCTCGGCCAAGCGGATCAGGCCCTCGAGGCGCTCGACGCCTTCCTGGCTGCGGTGCCGGCGACCCACCCGCTGGCGGCCGACGCGATCGTGCAGTCGGGGTGGGTTGCGCTCGGGCGCGGGATGCCGGACGACGCGGTCCGGCGCTTCCTCTGGGCTCAGCTCTCCGGTCCGCGGGCGGAGCTGGTGGCGCAGCTTCGCGGCGGCCTGGTGCGGGCGTACCTGGCGCTCGGCGACTCCCTGCGGGCCCGGGACATGGCCCGCCTCCTCGCCGCGGACTGGGCGCGGGATCCGGTCGTGCCCCAGGTGCTGCTGCTGATCGCCGACGCCGCCGTCCAGCGGGGTGCCACGGCGGAGGCGCTCGACCTCTACCGTGAGCTCCTCGCGCGGGGGGCCGACTCCCGCCTGCTCGAGTATGCGACCTACCGCCTCGCGGAAACCCTGGCGCGGCAGGGCCGCACGGGGGAGGCCGAGCGCCACTACCGGACGCTCCGCGAGCGCGGGCGGGTCGAGGCCATCGCCCAGCGCGCCGCGTACCGCCTGGGTCTCCTCGCCTTGCGCGGGCAACGGCCCGCCGAGGCGCGCGTGGAGGGGGAGGCGCTGCTCCGCGCCGGGGTGCTGCCCGAGCTGCGCGAGGCCGCCCTGCTGCTCACCGGCGAGGGCGCCGCGCGCGGGGACGATCCGAATCGGGCGGTCCGGCTCTTCCGGCTCGCCCTGCGGGACTACCCCACCTCCCCCTGGGCGGGGGTGACCCGGGTCGCGCTCGGGTGGGCGCTCTTCAAGGACGGCGAGCACGAGTCCGCTCTCCGGGAGTGGCAGGAGGCCGGGCGACGGGCCCCGGACCTCGAGAGCGCGATCCTCGCCTATCTCGCCACCGCGGAGATCTCCCTGCGACAGGGGCGGGAGGCCGAGAGCCTCGCGGCCCTCCGGGAGCTGGGCAAGCTCGCCCCCGCCCCCCCGCTCGCCGACATGCTGGCCCTGAACCGGGGCATCCTCCTGGTGCGGGCCCAAGAGTACGCGGCGGCGGTCCA
>CAZDYT010000196.1:0-7091 GCA_964509395.1 uncultured bacterium | reverse complement strand
TCGCCGGGGGTCCCGCGCGCTTGGCGGTCGTCGCCGGGCGCGTCCGTGATCTTCCCTCCCGGGCGCCACGGGCCGACCCGCCCGCTCTCGCGCCAGCGGCGGAATACCCCCCGCATCCGCGCGAACTCGCCTCCGTCCCAGAGCACCACGCCATGCTCCAGGGTCTCCAGCATCAGCGGGTGGAAGTCCTCGAACATGTGCTGCCACTCCGAGCGGCTGTAGGGGAACACCTCGATGTTCCCGCCCGACGCCGCAAACTCGGCCATGCGGTCGATCAGCCGCTTCCGGTCCTCTCCGGCGAGACCGACGAACACGTCGTAGTCGCTTCCGAGGGACCAGTCCCCGCGGGCCATCGAGCCGAAGAGGACGACAAACGCGAGCGTCTCGCCCCGTCGCTCGAGGAGGTCGGCGAGGAAGCGCTCCAGCTTGTCGACGTCAGGGCGGTCCCGCAAGTCGCGTAGCAAAGTCCACGACCTCCTGGGCGTCCTCGAGGGCCTGCCGCGCATCGGGCTCGAAGAACTGGTCGACCGGCGCCCCCCGATCAAAGGCATTCGGATAGCGGGTCGGAATGTAGTGCCGATTGAGCCGCGCGCACGCCATCTCGACCGATGGCGGGACGGCCACCTGGGCTCGGATCGCCTCGACGAGCAGGTTCAGGTTGTGACCGAGCTGGGGGCTTCGAAAGTGCTCACCGATGGCTTTCAAGGCCTTCTCCGCCGCCTGCTGGCAGGTAAAGCAGCACCACGACCAGTTCCGCCCCGCGAGCAGATTGCGAGCGGCGCCCAGCTCAGCCTGGGCTTCCCTCAGCCAGTCTCTCGCTCGTTGCACGCCACTCCCTCGGAGTCTGCCAGTTCCGGTCCCCGTGCTCACGCGGCGCCGGCCGGCGCTCGCTCATCGCGCCCTTCCCCAGTATACCGGGTGCGGCCGGCCGGGCCGGCGGCTACCGGCCCCAGTAGAGGAGCGCGACGACCACCGCCGCCCAGAGCGCCACGTCCAGGAGCAGCGCGCGGTCCGTCAAGAGGTGCTCGGACGGGTTTCCGCCCAGCTCCCGGCGGTAGAGCAGGTAGAGGTAGCGGAAGAGGCCGTAGAGCACGAAGGGGATGGTCAAGGGGAGCTGGCTCGTCCCGAGCTTGGCGGCGGTCTCGGGCGAGATGGTGTAGAGGGCGTAGGCCATCAGCGTCGCCGCCGTCACCACGGCGATCATCTGGTCGAGGAGCTGGGGGGAGTACTCGAAGAGGATCGGCCGGTGGTTCGCGGCGCTCTCCTCCAGGAGGAGCAGCTCGTGCCGGCGCTTCCCGAACGTGAGGAAGAGCGCCAGCAGGATCGTGCAGAGGAGGAGCCAGTTGGAGAACTCCGCCTGGATGACCACGACGCCGGCCAGCGCCCGGAGCACGAAGCCGGCCGCGATGATGAGCGCATCGAGGATGACGACGTCCTTGAGCCCCGCGGAATAGGCCGTGAGGAGCGCCACGTACGCGAGCGCGACCACCCCGAGCCCGGCGGAGAGCGCGAACGCCGCGGCGCACGCCACCGCGAGGAGCGCCACCCCGGCCGCGACCGCCACCCCGGGGCCGAGCCGCCCCGACGCCACCGGGCGAAGGCGCTTCTGCGGGTGGCTCCGGTCGCGCTCGGCATCGAGGACGTCGTTGATGAGATACGTGCTGCCCGAGAGGGCGCAGAAGATCAGGAAGGCGAGGAGCGTCCGCCCGACGAGCGCGGGCTGGTGGAGGTTCTGGGAGAAGATCAGGCCGGCAAAGACCAGGAGGTTCTTGGTCCACTGCCGGGGCCGGAGGGAGGCGAGGAGGTCGGCGAGCACGCGGGGGGCTGCGGGGCGGCCGCTCAGGCCGAGAAGGCCAGGACGGTGCGGCGGAGACCTTCGGTGAACCCGACGGCCGGCGCATAGCCGAGATGCTCGCGCGCCCGCGCGATGTCGGCCAGCGTGTCCCGCACGTCGCCGGCGCGGGGCGGCGTGTGGCGGCGCGGGAGCGGCCGGCCGAGCACCTCCTCGAGCCGCGCCGCGATGTCGAGGACGGAGAGCCGCTCGCCGCAGGCGATGTTGAAGGCCTCCCCCGCCACGTTCGGCGCCTCCGCCGCGGCGAGGTTCGCGTCGACCACGTTCGACACGTAGGTGAGGTCGCGGGTCTGCTCCCCGTCCCCGTGCACCTCCAGCGGCACGCCCCGTTTGGCGGCCAGGATGAACCGCGCCACCACGGCCGCGTACTCCGAGGTCGGATCCTGGCGGGGCCCGAACACGTTGAAGTAGCGGAGCGAGACTGTCTCGAGGCCGTAGTGCCGGGAGAAGTTCGCGCAGTAGTGCTCGCCGATCAGCTTCGAGGCGCCGTAGGGCGAGATGGGGAGGGGCCGGAGATCCTCGCGGAGCGGCAGCACCGGCTGGTCGCCGTAGACGGACGAGGAGGAGGCGAAGACGAGGCGCCGGACGCCGGCCTCGCGGGCCGCCAGGAGGAGCCGCATCGTCCCCGTGGCGTTGACGTCGTGGTAGGCGAACGGGTCCTCGACCGAGCGAGGGACCGAGCGGAGCGCGCCCTGGTGGAAGACCACCTCCACGCCCGCGACGGCGCGCCCCAGAGTCTCCGGGTCCCGGAGGTCGCCGGCCACGACGTCGAGCGCGCGATGCTGGGGCAGGAACTCGCGCCGGCCGCTCGAGAAATCGTCGAGAACCCGGACGGGCCGCCCGCGCGCGAGGAGCGCCTCCACCAGGTGCGAGCCGATGAACCCGGCCCCGCCGGTCACGAGCACGAGCCCGGGCCTCATGGCCTACTGGCGGCCGGTCTCGCGCAGGAAAGCGATCACGCGGCGGAGCGTCTCGTCGAGCGGCACCTGCGGCCGGTACCCGACCAGCCGCCCCGCCTTGCGGATGTCGGGGACGCGGCGGCGGAGGTCCTCGAACCCCGGCTGGTAGGCCTCGTCGTACGGGACGGAGACGACCGGCGACGGGCTCCCGGCCAAGGCCTTCACCCGCTCGGCCAGCGTCCCGATCGTGACCTCCCCGGAGGTCCCCACGTTGACCACCTCGCCGGCCGCCGCCGGGCTCAGCGACAGCGCGATCGTCGCCCGGACGGCGTCCTCCACGTCCGTGAAGCAGCGGGACTGCCGGCCATCGCCGTAGACCGTGATGGGCCGGCCGTCCAGCGCCTGGCGGACGAAACGCGGGACGACCATCCCGTAGCGGCCGGTCTGCCGTGGCCCCACCGTGTTGAAGAGGCGGAGGATCACCACCGGCAGCCCGCGCTCCCGGTGGTAGGCGAGTCCCAGGAACTCGTCGATCGCCTTCGAGCACGCGTAGCTCCAGCGGCTCTTCGTCGTCGGGCCGAGGATGCGGTCGTCGTCCTCGGCGAGCGGCACGCGGTCGTTCTTGCCGTAGACTTCGGAGGTCGACGCGAGCACCACGCGCGTCATCCGGTGCGCCGCGGCCCGCAGCACCACCTCGGTCCCCACGATGTTGGTCGCGATCGTCTCCACCGGCCGCTCCAGGATGAGCCGCACGCCGACCGCCGCCGCCAGGTGGTAGACCAGGTCGGCGTCGGCGACGAGCTTCTGGACGAGCGCCTCGTCCTTCACCGACCCGACGGCCAGCGTGAACCGCGCGTGGCCCTGGACCGCCTGGAGGTTCTCGAGGCGGCCGGTGGAGAGATCGTCGAGGACGGCGACCTCGTGGCCCGCGGCCAGGAGCGCTTCCGCGAGGTGGGACCCGATGAACCCCGCGCCGCCGGTGATCAGCGCCTTCATGCGGGCGCGCCCGCGCGACCTTCCCGGCGCTTCCGTGTGCTTTCGCGCATGGGTCGGCCTAGAGCCGGACCACCTTCTCGCGGCCGGCCTTCACGTCGCGCGTCGCGTTGCGCGTGTCGAAGACGAGCCGCGCGTGCTCGACGATCCAGTCGTAGCTGAAGCCGGTGTGGTCCGTGTGGATCACCACGCAGTCCGCCGCCGTCAGGGCCTCGGGCGTGAGCGGCACCGACTCGAGCGTCGCCCCTTTGATCGCGAGCTCCGGGATCAGGGGGTCGTGATACGCCGCCTCGATGCCGTGCTCCCGGAGCAGCTCCAGCACCTTCAGCGCCGGGGAGTTCCGCACGTCGGCCACGTTCCGCTTGAAGGTGACGCCCAGGAGCAGGACCCGGCTCCCCAGGACGCGCCCGCCCTGCTGGGTCAGCACCCGCAAGAGCTTCTGGACGACGAAGTACGGCATGTTCGCGTTGACTTCGGCCGCGAGCGTGATGAAGTTCGTGTAGAAGTCGTACTCCTTGGCCTTCCACGCGAGGTAGACGGGATCCACCGGGAGACAGTGGCCCCCCACCCCCGGCCCGGGCTGGAAGCTCATGAAGCCGAACGGCTTCGTCGCCGCGGCTTCGGCGACCTCCCACACGTTGATCCCCATCCGGTCGCAGAGCATCGCCAGCTCGTTCACCAGCGCGATGTTCACGTTCCGGAAGATGTTCTCGAGGAGCTTCGCCGTCTCCGCGACCCGCGGGGAGGAGACGGGGACGACCTTGACGATCGCCTTCTCGTAAAGCGCCGTGGCGAGGGCCGTGCAGCGCGGCGTCACCCCGCCCACGAGCTTCGGCGTGTTGGCGACGTGGTAGTCGCGGTTGCCCGGGTCGACCCGCTCGGGCGAGTAGGCGAGCGAGAAGTCCTCCCCGACCCGGAGCCCGCCCCGCGCGAGGATCGGCAGGAGCACCTCCTCGGTCGTGCCCGGGTAGGTGGTGCTCTCCAACACGATCAGCCGGCCGGGCCGGAGGCGGCGGGCGATCTCCTCGGCTGCCGCGCGGACGAACGAGAGATCAGGCTCGCGGTTGGCGTTGAACGGGGTCTGGACGCAGATGAGGACCGCGTCGAGCGTCGCCGCGACGTCCCACGAGGCCTCTGCGGCCAGGCGTCCCGCGCCCACCACCGCCGCCAGGTCCTCGGCGCGGACGTCCCCGATGTAGCTCTCGCCCCGGTTCACCGCCGCGGCGCGGGCCGCGTCGGGCTCGATCCCCGTGACCCGGAAGCCGGCCCGCGCGAACTCCACCGCGAGGGGCAGCCCGACGTACCCGAGCCCGGCCACCCCGACGGCGGCGCTCCGATCGTCAATCCGCGCCCGGAGGCGCTCCAGCATGCGCGACAGACCCTCCCCGCTGAGAATCCCGGCCATTATTGACACCCCGCGTCAGGCTGTCAAGGCAATCGGCCGACTCGCCGGTCACGGCCCTGGGCTCAGTGCTATCGGGCCTCGGCCGAGCTCGGGGTGATTTACGGGGCGGTCCCCTCCTCCCGCTCGAGGTAGGTCAGGACGTGGCGACCGAACTCGTCGAAGTCGCCCAACCGGCGGGTAAGCATTTCATGGATCGCCTCGTAGGCGAGGCGCACGTAGGCGCGAACGATCGCGTTCCGCATCCCCGCCATTCCGCGAATCCGGCTCGCGAATGCGACAGGGAAGAGACCTCTCGTCCCGGCCAGCTCGATCAGGTTCGTGGTGTCCAGCTCCTGGAGACTCACGCCCTTCACCGCGAGAAAATGGCGACAGATGTCCAGCACGCACTCGAGCGCGATCCGGAGATGATGAACCACGAGGTCGCGCCGATCTTCGTTTGCCGCGAAATTCTCGAACGACTCGACACCCTGTCTCAGCTGCGCGAGCTTCCTCACCGAGACGTCGAGCTGGGAGAGGTATGCCGTGACCCGGTCCGCATCGAGCCGGCGCTCCGCCCCGGAGAGCCCTCCTCTCAGGCGCGCTCTGAGCTGCTGCTCGGCCATTCCGGCGGAATACCCGAAGTCCTCCTGGGCGAACAGCACCTCCTCGATCATCCGCCGGACCCGACCGGGCGTCGCCTCGTAAAGCACCCGCCCGCCCAGGAGTGCCCGCTTTCTCAGGACGAACGGGGCGCGGCTCAAGGGAACGAGATCGATGTTGTCCGCGCGGAACAGCCGGCAGAGGCTCTCATACAGTGCCTGCTGGCCTTCGGCCCCGTCCCCGAGACCGTCCACGGCCAGGTCCAGATCGCCGCCTTCGCAGACCGGCGCGGCAAGGGAGCCGAAGAGGATGGCCACGGTCACTCCGGCTTCCTTGAAGACCCGCTCCAGCTCGGCGGCGCGAGTGGACACGTCCTCCGGCACGAAGACCCGGGGGGCGACGCACAGGTCTCGCTTCATCGCGGAAGCTCACTCGTCCCGCGGCGATAAACCGATTCGTGGCGCCAGCATGCGCGACAGCCCCTCCTTGGCCGAAATCCCGGCCATTATTGGCGCCCCGCGTCAGGCTGTCAAGGAAATCGGCTGGCTCGCCGGTCACGGCCCTGGGCCCAGCGCCACCGCCCGCTTTCTCTGGAGACCCGCTCAGGCTCGGCGGCGCGAGCGGACACGTCCGCCGGCCCGAAGACCCGGGGGCGATGCACAGGTCCCGTTTCACCGCGGACGCTCACTCGCTCCCCGGTGATAGAATGGGCCACGAGGCCGAGTGTCGTGGGCACCTTTTCGGTCCCGGTCGGACTGCGCAACCCCCAGCGCCCCGAACAGCGGGTCACTCTGGACCTTCTGGTCGATACCGGCGTCACCTGGACCATGCTGCCCGCCGAAGTGGTCAGTCAGCTCGGACTGACCGCGCCTCGCCAACGGGCGGTCACCCTCGCCAACGGAGAACGCGTCAGCTACGCGGCCGGACAGGTCACCATCCAGCTCGACGGTGACGAGCTGGTGACCGTGTTCCTCGCGGGACCCCCGCGGTGCCTCGCGCTCCTCGGAGCCGTCACGCTCGAAGAGCTCGGGCTCGCACCCGATCCGATCCGGAAGACGCTCGTCCCCGTCAGCGGCCTCCTCGCGTAGCTCCGCGGGCTCCCGACGCCCCGGACGCCCCGGCCCGTTCCTTGACACCCCGGAGCGCCGCCGATAGATTAGGCCGTCGAGGCCCATCTCGCCAAAGCCGGCCTGTACACGCTGCGCCAGGAGCCGCACGCAGGCGGGCGACTCGATCCGGAGCGCGCCGCGGTCGATCGCCACCCCACGGGCCGCGCCGATCGCCTCCGGCCTCTGGACGCGGTCAGCCGGGATCTGCTCGGACGCCAGGATGACATCAGCGACCCGAAGCGCCGCCACAAGGT
>CAZDYT010000195.1:0-7116 GCA_964509395.1 uncultured bacterium | reverse complement strand
ACCGGGCGAAGCTCCGCATCGTCGGGCGCGAGAAGGACCTGGAGCGGATCAACCGCACCGCCCTCCGCCTCGCCAAGAAGGTGGCGCGGGACACGGGCACCCTCTTCGCCGGCGACATCTGCAACACGAGCATCTACGTGCCCGAGGACGGGAAGTCCCACCGGGAGGCCCGCCGCATGTTCGACGAGCAGGTCGGCTGGGCCGTCGACGCCGGCGTCGACTTCATCATCGGCGAGACCTACTCGGCGGGCGCCGAGGCGCTCCTGGCGCTCGAGTCGATCAAGCGCGCGAGCAGGCCCGCTGTCATCACCCTGGCCGTCAATCGCGAGGGCCGGAGCTGGGAGGGCTGGTCGATCCCCGACGCCTGCCGGCGACTCGAGGAGGCGGGGGCCGACGTCGTCGGCCTGAACTGCTCGCGTGGGCCCGCGACCATGATGCCGCTCCTCAAGGAGGTTCGCGCCGCTGTCACGTGCCACGTGGCCGCGCTGCCCGTGCCCTACCGGACGACGCCGGCCGAGCCGACCTTCCAGTCACTGACCGATCCGAGCTGCGCCTCCATTCCGGAGAACCGCCCCTTTCCGGCCGCCCTGGATCCGTTCGTCTGCAATCGCTACGAGATCGCCGAGTTCGGCAAGGAGGCGCTCGCCCTCGGTGTGCGCTACCTCGGCGTCTGCTGCGGGGCGGGGCCTCACCACATCCGGAGCCTCGCCGAAGCGCTCGGCCAGCGCCCGCCCGCCAGTCGCTATTCCCCCGACATGTCGAAGCACATCGTCTTCGGGACCGACAAGCGGCTCAACCAGCGGACCCTGGAGTACGGTCGGAAGCTCTACGGCATCCGTTCCGAGCTGGCGCGATAGTTCCCGCTGTCCGTGGCTGGCGCGCTCGGGATCGCCGTTCCGGCGGGATCAGCGGCTTCAGGGGTCGATGCGCAGATCGTCGGCCCAGGGTAGCGGGACCCTCCCTCCGGGTCGCCGAGCGTCGGCAGGATGTGCGCCTCGTTCGGCCGGGTAGTGTACCCCTGAACCCGCTTCCGTACCCCCTACGAAGTTCCGCACCTGCCACAGGAAGACTCTGAATGATGGCCTGGATGTCGACACCCAGGTTCATGGCCAGCCGCACCCGGGTGTCCATGATGGGGGTGCATAATCGGGCATCCGGGAGGGCCAATGGCTGAGCGAGCGTACCCGGTTCGGATCGTACGGGATGTCCTCATTCCGATGCGCGACGGGATTCACCTGGCAGGAAATCTCTACCTGCCGGAGGGCGCCGGTCCCGTCCCCGGGATCCTCGAGTACACGCCGTACCTGAAGGACGGCCATGGCGGCCGCGGGCGCGTGGAGACCGCCCACCTCTTCTTCGCAAGGCGCGGCTACGCCTGCCTCACCCTCGACATGCGCGGATTTGGCGCATCCGAAGGCGTGGCCGCCCCGCCCTTCTCGGCCTCCGAGAAATCCGACGGGCAGGCCGCGCTCGCATGGATGGCCGCGCAGCCCTGGTGCAGCGGTCAGACGGCGATCTGGGGCGTCTCGTATGGCGGTGACACCGCTCTCTCCGTCGCCTCGACCCTGCCACCGTCCCTCAAGGCGATCGTGCCCGTCCATGCCACCGATGACGAGTTCTCGGGCCTCTGCTACCCCCACGGCTGCCGCCAGGCGCTGTGGGGAGAGATTGACTGGGGTCTGCGGATGCTGGGGCTTCAGTTGCTCCCGCCGCTCCGGTTCGGCAGTGACCGGCGCTGGCCACGGCTCTGGCACGAGCGCCTGGAGCGCGTGGAACCCTGGCCGTTCACCTGGCACACGATTTCGCCCTCGACCTGGGCCAGTTGGCGCGTCGACGTCGAGGCGATTCGAGCCGCGACGTATGCCGTCTCGGCCTGGCACGACTGCTACCCGCTTGAAACGCTCCAGTACTACAACGCCATCTCCGCGCCCAAGCGGGCGCTGATCGGCCCCTGGAAGCACGAGCACCCGGACCACGCCGTCACCCATCGCATCGGGTTTCTCCACGAGATGGGCCGCTGGTGGGACCACTGGCTCAAGGGGATCGACACGGGGATCATGGACGAGCCGCCGGTCGTCGTGTATCACCAGCCGGGCGGCGGCTGGCGTGCCGAGGACTCGTGGCCACCGCGAGCGACCTCCCGCGACTACTTGCTTCAGCCGCGGGCCGAGCTGGCCCCGAGCGCGCCGGCCCAGCCCGGCTGTGACACGTACCGCGTCGCCCCAACCGTCGGGTTGGCCCAGCTACCCTGGGACTGGACGACGCCGCCGTCGCCGACCCCGCTCGACGTCTCGCCCGACGACCACCGCGCCTTGACCTACACCACGGCCCCGCTCGACGCCGATCTCGACATCGCCGGCAATCCGGACGTGATCCTGCATCTCTCGGCCGATCAGCCCGACTTCCCTCTCGTGGCCTGGCTCAGCGACGTCGCCCCGAGCGGCTTCTCGACACTGATTTGCCAGGGCTGGGCCCGACCCGCCCACCTCGTCGGTGAACGCCTCGAAACCGACCACGTGTACGAGCTCCGGGTGATGCTGCATCCGACGGCCTACTGCGTCAATGCGGGACACCGCCTGCGACTGGCCGTCGCCGGCTCGCTGTTCCCCCTCCTGATTCCGGCCTCGTCCAACCCCCGGCTCACCATCCACCGCTCATCGGAACGCCCGTCGCGACTGCGACTCCCGGTCGCCGGCCCTCCGGAGCGGACCTACGTCTTTCAACCGCCCCACGACGAGCCTCCCGAGGCGCTGTTGCTCAACCGGGCGGATCACGTCATCAGTCGCGATCTGCTGGGCCGGACGGCGGAGCATCGCCAGCAGCGGCGCGCCGTCTACCGCCTCGAAGGCGGCGTCATTTTCCGGATGGACCTGGACACGCGGGCCGCGATCGACGCCCACTCCCCCGGCGAGGTGAGCCTCCAGGGCACCTGGACCCTTACCGTCGAGCGACCCGTCAATGCCGTGGTCGTGCGAGCCGAGGCGATCGAAACGTTGGACCACCTCCACCTCGCGGCCCGGATCACGCTCGATGGCCGGCCCTTCTACCGCCGCGCCTGGGATCTCGACCTGCGCCAGGCAGCCTGGAGCCTGAAGACGTAGCGGCCCCAAGGTGGCTCGTCCCGCGGGGCCGGAGGACTCCAGAGGTCAGCTCAATGATCGATAAGAACGAAATGAAGAAGCGGTCTTGCGGGCGAGGGCTGCCGAGAAGTTGCTCGACGAGATCGCGCGTTTGACAGGCCGCCACCGCTCGGCTAGGCTCGGGCTCGTGAGCCGTCCCGCGGGAAGAGGCGCTGCGGGATCGGCCTCAGGCCGGGTAGCGCAGCCTGGGATCCAGGAAATCCCGCAGCCCGTCGCCCACCAGGTTGAGCGCCAGCACGCTCAGGATCACGGCCGCGCCCGGGAAGATGCTGATCCACCACGCCTGGCTCAGGTACACCTGGCCCGCCGCGATGACGCCGCCCCAGGTCGGGGTCTCCGGCGGCACCCCGACCCCGAGGAAGCTGAGCGCGGCCTCCCCCAGCATGGCGAAGGCCGCGACGAAGGTGCCCTGGACGATCACCGGCGAGACGCAGTTGGCGAGGACGTGCCGGACCAGGACGCGGCGGCGCGGGGCGCCGATCGCGCGCGCGGCTTCGACGTACTCCAGGTTGACGACCACCAGGACCGACGCGCGCACGACCCGGGCGATCCGCGGCGTGTACACGAAGGCGAGCGCGATCACCACGTTCCGGACGCTCGGTCCCAGCGCGGCCATGAGCGCGATGGCCAGCAGGATGTCCGGGAAGGCCATCACCCCGTCCATGATCCGCATGATGACGCGGTCGGCGCGCGCACTCGATCCCGCGACGAGCCCGATCACCGTCCCCACCGTGATGGCCGACACCGTGACCAGCCCGCCCACCAGCAGCGACAGGCGCGCGCCGAACAGCACGCGGCTCAGGATGTCGCGCCCGAACTCGTCCGTGCCGAACAGGTGGACCCGCGCCGGCCCGTGGAGCCGCTCCGGGGGCCGGATCTCCAGCGGGTCGTATGGCGCCAGCCACGGGGCCGCCGCGGCCACGGCCAGGACCAGGAGCAGGATCGCGACCCCCAGCCCGACGATGCGCCGCCGGCGCACCATCCGCAGGAACAGGGTGGCGGCCTGCGGCCGGGGACCGGCCACCAGCAGCGTCGGCATCGCCACGCGCTCAGCCATCGGCGTCAGTCCCGGCGCATCGCCCCCGAGGCGATGTCTCCACGGCCCCTCAGTACTTCACCCGGGGATCGACGACGACGTACAGCAGGTCCACCACGAGGTTGATCAGGACGTACGAGGTCGCGACGATGAGGGTCACGCCCTGGATCACGGGGTAGTCCCGCCGGAGCACCGAGGAGATCACCAGCTGTCCCATGCCCGGAACGCTGAACACCGTCTCCGTGACCACCGCGCCGCCCATGAGCGCCGCAAAGGTGAGCCCCACCACGGTGAGGATCGGCACCAGCGCGTTCTTCAGGGCGTGCCGGAAGATGACCGCGCGCTCGGACAGCCCCTTGGCGCGAGCCGTGCGCACATAGTCGGCCGCGATGACGTCGAGCAGGCTGCCCCGCACGAAGCGGATGATCAGCGCGGAGTTCGGGACTCCCAGCGCCAGCGCGGGCAAGACGAGGTACCGCACGCTCGTCCACAGGCCCTCGGCGGGCGCCCGGAACCCGGACGACGGCAGCCAGCCGAGGTTCACGGCGAAGACGACGATCAACGAGAGCCCCAGCCAGAAGCTCGGCACCGCCGCGCCCAGCATCGCCAGGGCCAGGCTCGCCTGATCGAGCCAGGAGTTCCGGTAGACCGCCGACACGATGCCGATCGGGATGCCGATCGACAGCGCCACGATGAGCGCCATGACCGACAGCATCGCCGTGGGCCCGACGTGCTGCGCGATCGTGCGGGTGACCGGGTGGCGGTTGAAGAGCGAGCGCCCCAGGTCCCCGCGCAGGGCGCGGCCGAGCCACAGCCCGAACTGCACCGGCAGCGGCGCGTCGAGCCCCAGGTGCTGCCGCAGCGCCTCGACCTGCTCGGGTCGGGCGTCCTCGCCCAGGAGGACGCGGATCGGGTCGCCCGGCGTGAAGCGCGCGATCAGGAAGACGAGAGTGGCGACGACGAGGAGGACGGGCACCAGCGCCAGCAGCCGCCGGGCGAGGTACGAGGTCACGGCGACCGCCTCAGGGCCGGTGGGGGCGGGGGATGGAACCGGAGGGGGGCGGGCCCCCTCCGGTTCCGCTCGGCCGCTACTTGGCCAGGGAGAGGTTCCAGATGATCATCCCGATCCCGGCCGCCGTGTAGCCCTCCAGCGCCTTCGATCGGAGCCGGACGAAGAAGAAGTCGCCGGCCTTGGCCCAGCCGCCCTCGGTGAACACGAGCTCCTGGAGCTTCTGCCAGATCTGCTGCCGCTCCCTCGGGTCGGCGGCCCGGTTGAAGCTCCGGAACAGCTCGTTCTTCGCAGGCGATTCCCACCAGCCGGGGTACGTCGGGCTGAACACGTCGATGAGGGCCGGGTCCGGGACGAACCCGTGGCCCGTGGTGAACATCTCCCACTCCGCCGGCTTGGCCCGCCGCTCGACCACGCCAGCCCACTCGTAGACCTGCTGGTCGACGTTGAAGCCCGCGCGCCGGAGCTGGTCCGCCGCCGTCGCGCTCGACTTGTACATCCAGGGGTACTGCTGCGTGGTCAGCCAGCGGATCGGCTCGCCCTTATAGCCCGCCTCGGCGGCGAGCTGCTTGGCCCGCTCGGCGCTGCCCAGGTTGTACCAGGCGGCGCCGGTCTCCGAGTACCAGGGCGTCCCCTTGGGATAGATGCTGGGGGTCAGCTGGAAGAGATCGGGGTTGCCGAACGTCACGAGCAGGATGGGCTGCATGGAAAGCGCCGCCATCACCGCCTGGCGGAGCTTCACGTTGGCCATCAGGCCGGCCTTCTTGTTGAAGAAGAAGACCAGCCAGGTGCCGGGCTGGTGGACCTCGGCGACGACGCGGGGATCGTTCTTGAGCTGCGCGTAGAGGTCCTGGGCGATGTCGTCGGCCAGGTCGTAGTCGCCGCTCTGGACGCCGGCGATGCGCGTCGCGACGTTCCCCACCGGATAGTAGATCACCTCGTCCACCCGGGCCTCACGCCGGCCGGCGTAGAGGCTCGCGGGCTCGCTCCGGGCCGAGTACCGGTCCCAGCGGGCCAGCTTCACGTGGCGGTTCGGGAGCCACTCGACGAACCGGAAGGGGCCGGTGCCGATGAACTCGGTGACGGGACCGGCCGGCGTCGCCTCGGCGATCTCCTTCGGCATGATCGCCGCCGCCGAGGACGGGAGCGCCAGGAAGGCGAGGAGCGGCGCGAATGGCTCCTTCAGGCGCATCACGACCGTGGACTTGTCCTGCACCGTGACCGCCTCGACGTTCTGGAACACCACGGCGCCACGGGAGCCGACCTTCCCCCAGCGGATGAGGGAGGCGGCGACGTCCTCCGCCCCCATCTCCTTGCCGTTGTGGAAGAGGACGCCGCGGCGCAGCCTGAAGGTGTAGGTGCGAGCATCCGGGCTGACGGTGTGGGACTCGACCAGCATGGGCTGGGGGCGCCAGCTCGCGTCGAAGGCGAAGGGGGTCTCGAAGATCACCATCCCGATGTTGCTGGTCACCCCGACGGTGGTGGCCGACGGGTCCAGGGTCGGCGGCTCGCCGATCTGGGCGATCCGGAGCGTGCCGCCGCGTCGCGAGGTCTGGGCCTCGGCCGTGGAGCCGAGCGCCAGGGCGATCAGGACTAGCAGGGTGCTGACGAGGGTCGTGCGTCTACTCCAGCTCATCGGGGTCCCTCCCGGGCAGAAGCCCAGCCAGTCTGGCCATGCCGGTTCGTCGGGTCGCGCCGCCGCGTCGAGGCCGAACGTAGCTTAGCCCCGAGCCCGTTGTGTTTTCAAGGCCCGGGGGGGGGATGGGCCGGGCGGAGGGCCGCGCGGGCTGGCCCAGCGGCCGTCAAGCAGCGGCTGGGACGATGTCAGCACCGTCGTAAATCCTCATGCGGCAGATCGATCGTCCGTTTGACAGGGCGCCACCGCTCGGCTAGGCTCGGGCTCGTGAGCCGTCCCGCGGGTCACGGCGCGT
>CAZDYT010000194.1:0-7166 GCA_964509395.1 uncultured bacterium | reverse complement strand
CCTTCTTCCCGCAGAACCACTCCAAGTACCACATCGGGGTGGACATGCACCAGCCCGAAGGCCAGGCCCTCATCCGGAAGCTGGCCGCGCGGTCGGACATTTTCATCGAGAACTTCAAGCCGGGCACGACGGAGGCGAAGTGGGGCCTCGGCTACCGGCAGCTCCGGGAGGTGAACCCGCGGCTCATCTACGTCGCCAACACGGGCTTCGGGCAGTGGGGGCCGTTCGCCGAAGGCCGCGCCTCCTACGACGGCCTCGCCCAGGCCGTGTCCGGCCTGACGGCGATCTCGGGGTTCGAGGGCGCGCTTCCGACGAAGGTCGGGAACTACCTCGGCGATTGGTTCGGCGCCTGCATGAGCGTCACGGGGGCCTTGGCCGCGCTCCGCTGGCGCGACCGCACCGGCGAGGGCCAGTTCGTCGAGATGGCGCAGTGCGAGGGCCTCGTTCGCGCGCTCGACTGGACGTGGCTCTACGCGGGGCTGACCGGGCGCGACCGGCCGAAGACCGCCAACCGGGACCCGATCCACGTCCCCTCGGGCATCTTCCGCTGTCGCGACGGTTACGTCGCGGTCGTCGCCGGGGCCGAGGCCGAGTTCCGCGGGCTGGCCGCCGCGCTGGGGCGCCCGGACCTCGCGGAGGCGCCGGGCTTCGGGAGTGCGGCAGCGCGCCGCGAGCCTGCGCACGCGGACGAGCTGGACGCGCTCATCGAGGCCTGGTGCCGGGACCGCTCGCGCGAGGAGGTCGAGGCGGCGGCGCGAGCCCACGGGTTCGCGGCCGCCCGGGTCATGCACGGCGGTGACCACTACCACGACGCCCACTTCCGGGCTCGGGGCAGCGTGTGGGAGCTCGACGACGCCGTCTACGGCCGCGTCGTGGACTACGGCCCCGCGCCCAAGCTCTCGGCGACGCCGGCCCGCCACAAGTGGGCGGGAAAGCCCGTCGGCTGGCACAACAGTCACGTGCTGAAGCGCATTCTCGGGCTCCCGGATGCCGAGATCGCCGAGCTCGAGCGCCGCGGGATCGTCGGGCAGTGGGCGGACCGACGCGGGGCCAAACCCCCGGACGATTGGAAGGGCGGAGCCCCGGTCTCGTGAGCGACGTGGCCCGAGAGCGCGGCGGCCGGTCCGTTCCCTGGAGCGAGTGGGTGCGAGAGGCCGAGGCGCCCGCCCGAGCCGCCGAGAAGCCCGAAGCGCTCGACGACCTCCTGGTGCTCGACTGCTCGGTCGCCCACTATGGCGGGCACGTCCTGGCGGGCTTCCTCGGGGAACTGGGGGCCGAGGTCGTGAAGCTCGAGCCGCCCGAGGGCGACCCCGCGCGCGCCTGGGGGCCGCCCGACGCGACCGCGGGCGGCGACGGGCTCGCGTTCCTGGCGGAGGGGCGCAACCGCAGTTACGCGACGCTGAACCTGGCACACCCGGAAGGTCAGGCGCTGCTCCGCCGGTTCGTCGCGCGGGCCGATGTTCTCATCGAGGGATTCCCGCCGGGCCGGATGGATGCGTGGGGGATCGGCTACCGGCAGCTCCAGCCGGTCAACGCGCGCCTCGTCTACGTGGCGCTCTCGACGCACGGGCAGTTCGGGCCGCGCGCCCGCGAGGGCGGCCCCGAATACGACCTGATCGATCAAGCGCTCTCCGGCCTCGCCTTCCTCACCGGAGAGCCGGGGGACGACCGCCCCGACGCCCGGCCGACGCGCGTCGGGAGCTGGATCAGCGCGTACGCGCAGGCGGCGTGGGCGGGCGTGGCGACGCTCGCGGCCCTCCACTGGCGCGAGGCGTCCGGGGTGGGCCAGATGATCGACGTCTCGGGTGGGGAAGCGCTGATGCGTTACCTCGAGTACACGCTCCTCCTCTATCACACCGCAGGCGAGGTCCGGCAGCGCCTGGGGGTCTACGACCTGGCGGTGTCGGTGTACACGTTCGTCCCCGTCAAGGACGGCTGGGCCTTCATCGCCGGCTACACCGACCCCAACTTCGGGGCCATCTGCCGAATCATGGGCCGGCCCGAACTCGCGCAGGATGCGCGCTTTCGGACGACGCTGGACCGCACGAAGCCTGAGCACCGCGCCGCCCTGCGGGATGAGATCGCCCGCTGGTCGGTGAACTACACGGCGAGCGAGATCCTCGCCAGAGTCCTCGCGGACCCTGGCCCCGGCGTCGTCGTCTTCGGGCCGGTGAACCGGCCCACAGAGACGCTGGCGGAGGAGCACTGGTGGGCGCGCGGCTGCTTTGGGCGCGTGGAGGACCCGGTGTACGGGTCGCTCACCCTGGCGATGCCCGCGTGGCGCATGACGCGCACGCCGCCTCGGCTCAAGCTGCCGGGGCGCCCCGTCGGGTACCACAACGGGGACGTCTACGCCAAATACTTCGCCTTCGGTCCGGAACGGCTCGCCGAGCTCCGGGCTCGGGGTATCCTCTGATCTCTCGGAGGAGGCTCGCCCGATGTCCGTCGCGGCGTCTCCGGCCCCGGAAAAAGGGGCAACCGGCGCCGGCTTTTTCGTTACGCTAGTAGGCGAGCCGAACGACCCGCGGGAGGGAGGGGAGGGCATGCTCGATCCCGGGCAGCAGGTCGAGACGCTGAGGACACTCTCCGAAGAGTGGGTCCGGAACCTGAACCGTGCTGCGAAGGCGCTCCAGCTGGTCACGACGCCCTCCGAGCCCCGGGTGGGCCTCACGCCGAAGGTGGAGGTGTACCGGCGCAACAAGGCTCGGCTCTATCGATACGAGTCCCCGCGCACGCGACGCATCCCGGTCCTCTTCGTCCCGAATCTGGGGATCAGCCGCCCCTACATCTTCGACCTCCAGCCCGGCGCCTCGTTCGTCGAGTACATGTGCCGGCAGGGGTTCGACTTCTTCCTCCTGGATTGGGGCGTCTACGGCGAGGAGGACGACGGCTTGACGGTCGACGACTGCGTGACGCGGCTCCTCCCGCGGGTCGCTCGCAAGGTGCTCGCGGCCTCGGGGGCGTCCGAGCTGAACGTGATCGGCTACTGCATGGGGGCGCCGCTCTCGGTTAGCTTCGTGGCGCTCTACCCCGAGGTGCCGGTGCGCGCCTTCGTGAACATGGCCGGGCCCATCGACTTCTCGAAGGCTGGACTCTTCGCGCTGTGGCTCGACAAGCGCTTCTACGACGTGGACCGCGTCGTGAACACCGTCGGCGCCATCCCGGCCGACTGGATCCGGGTCGGCTTCAAGCTCCTGAAGCCTACGATGGACATCTCGACGGCGCTGAATCTCTGGTGGAATCTCGACAACGACGGCTACGTGGAGGGCTACCAAGCGCTCAGCCGGTGGGCGAACGAGTACGTCCCGATGCCCGCGGAGTTCTTCCGCCAGTGGGTCCGGGAGTTCTATCAGGAGAACCGCCTCGTCCGGAAGGAGCTGCGGCTCGGGGGTCGCCTCGTGGATCTCGGCCGGGTGCGCTGTCCCGTGTTGGTGGCGGCGGCTGCCCAGGACTACATCGCGCCCGCCGCATGCGTCCGGGCGCTCCTCGACCACGTCGGCAGCGAGGACAAGATCCACTTGGAGCTGCCGGGGGGTCACATTTCCCTCATCGCGGGCCGCTCCGCCTCGAAGCACTGCTGGCCCCGCGTCTCGGAATGGCTGGCGCCGCACGCGACGTGACGGAGACGACGGGCGCGGCGCGTTCCCCGCAGGCGTGCGCATGGCGGAGCCGGTGCCGTGACCCCCTGGGGACGGGAGATAGGCGTATGAGTGCTGGCAACCCCACGCAGGAGCTGTTCGACCTCTGGCGGAAGTCACTCGAGGAGGGGACCCAGGCCTGGCTCCGGGCGATGGGTCAGGCCGGAGCCCCGCCGCCGACCCCGCCCCCGTTCGACTTCACGCAGTTCTGGCGTCCTCTCCTCACGCAGGGAATGGAGATCTGGCAGAAGGCGGCGACGCAGGGGAAGGTGAGCCCGGAGTTCATGCAGCAATGGAAGGGCTTCATGGACCAGTGGATCGAGACCTGGTCGCAGGTCCTGGGGCGGGTGATGGCGACGGAGGAGTTCGCCCAGACCCTGGGTCGGTACCTCGACCAATGGCTCAGCGCTCAGGCGCCGCTCCGGAAGGGTCTCGAGCAATACAACGAGATGGCGCTGCGGACGCTGGGCCTCCCCGCGCGGGGGCAGGTGGTGAGCCTGGCGTCGCAGCTCGTGGGGCTCGAAGAGCGGGTCGAGCGGCTGGAGGACCGGCTCGACGAGCTGAAGGGACTCCTCAAGGACACGCTGCGCGCCGTCATGGACCACGAGGAGGCGGCCCGCCGGCGCGCCGCCCCGCTGAGGGAGGGCGCATGATCGGACGGACCATCGAAGAGCTGGCGGTCGGCGAGACAGCCGAGCTCACACGAGCGGTCACGGCGGAGACGATCCGCGAGTTCGTCGACGTGACCGGGGACGCGAACCCGCTCCACTCGGACGAGCGCTTCGCCGCCACGACACGCTTCGGCCACATCATCGCGCCGGGTCTCCTCACGGGCGGGCTCATCTCGGCCGTCATCGGAGTCCGCCTGCCCGGCCCGGGGGCGATCTACCTCTCGCAGAACTTCCGGTTCCTCCGGCCGGTTCAGATCGGCGACACGATCACCGCGCGCGTGGAGGTCAGCGAGATTCTTCGCGACCGGAACCGTCTGTGCCTCCGAACGGCCTGCCTCAATCAGGCTGGAGAGGTCGTTCTCGAGGGGGAGGCCTGGGTCATGCCCTCCAGGGTCCACGTCGCATACGCCGAGCCGCAGGCATCGGGAAGCGGCTGGGGGAGGGTCGCCTGCGCACCCGCCGCGCTGGCGATCCAGGCGATGTCGCTCTGGACGGCCACGAGCCTCGCGCTCGCCTCGCAGATGCTCCGGCTCTGGAGGCCGCCGCGGGCCGCGCGGCCGCCGGGTCCCCCCGCCGTCCGCCCGTAACCCGCTTCGGAGGGGGGCGCAGCCCCCCCCCGGGAAGTTTTCAGCGCATCAAGAGCCCGCCGTTCATGGAGAGCTCCTCGCCGGTGATGTAGTCGCCGTCCGAGGAGACCAGGTAAACGACCGCGCGTGCCACCTCCTCGGCCTTCCCGAATCGCTTCAGCGGAATCTGGTCGAGGAGGCGCTGGCGGACCTTTTCGGGGAGCGACTCGACCATCTCCGTCTCGATGAATCCCGGAGCCACGGCGTTGACGGTGATGCCCTTCCCGGCGAGCTCCCTGGCCAGTGACTTCGTCATGGCCGTGACGCCCGCCTTCGAGGCCGCGTAGTTCGCCTGGCCGAAGTTCCCGATCTGGCCGATGACCGAGGTGATGTTGACGATCCGGCCGTAGCCGCGCTGGATCATCGGATCGACGAAGACCTTGGTGCAGTTGAACGCGCCGTCGAGGTTGATGACCAGGACCTTGCGCCAGGCGGCGTGGTCCATCTTCACGAAGGTCTTGTCGCTGGTAATGCCCGCGTTGTTGACGAGGATATCCACGTGGCCGAACGCGCTGAGGACTTCCTGCGCCATACGGAAGGTGTCGGGGAAGTCGCTGACGTCCGCCCGGACGGCAAGCGCGTGCCGCCCGAGCTTCTCGATCTGGCGGATGACCTCGAGGGCCGGTCCCTCGCTCGCCAGGTAGTTGACGGCCACGTCGGCGCCTTCCCGCGCGAGTTCGAGAGCAATCGCCCGGCCGATCCCACGGGAACCTCCGGTCACCACGGCCTTCCGGCCTTCGAGCTTCATATGGCGTCCTCCTTCCCGTCCATGGCCGAAGGCCGTGCCATCGGCTCGATGGCGCGGCCGCCGTAGACGGCGGGTCAAGCACGGATGCTTCCTGATAGCACGCCGTTCGGCTGGGATCAATCCGGCGCCGGGGCGCTAGGGTCCTTGAACCACCAAACTCGTGGTCAATGAGTCAAGTTTCACCGCCCAACCGCCTCGGGCCGTGGCTGAGACCCGAGCAGCCCCAGGACGCAGGGAGGAGGCGGGCCGAGCCGTATGCCGCATACGTTGAGGCGCGCCGACGACCGAGGACGCCGGGATGCGATGGGGATCGGCCGCGGCGCTAGCGCTTTGCGGCGATGACGCGGGGTGTTAGACTGAAGCCCCGAGCGGGGGAAGTGTCCCCATGGACGAGCCGATCCTCATCAAGCGCTACGCCAACCGAAAGCTCTACGACCAGAGCCGGAGCCGCTACGTGACCCTGGAGGAGCTGGAAGAGCTCATCCGGCAAGGCCGGGAAATCCGGGTCGTGGACGCGGTCTCCGGTGAGGATCTGACCAGCCTGACGCTCGCGCAGATCATCCTCGAGAATCAGCGGGACCGGCGGTCGTCGCTGCCCACCGCGTTCCTGCACCAGCTCATCAAGCACGGCGAGACCTGGCAGGAGTTTGTCCGGGAATCCCTCCAGGCGAGCCTCACGGGGATCGTGGCGAGTCAGCGCGAGGCCGAGCGGGTGTTGCACGAGTGGGGGAGCCGAGCGGGGTGGTGGCCGGCGGCGGGCCGCGATGCGGCACCTCCCGAGCCGGACCAGAGCCATGAGCGGGAGGAGCTCCGCGCCGAGGTCGCGGCCCTCAAGGCCAAGCTGCGGGAGCTCGAGGCGCGCCTGGGGAGCTGAGCGGGGGCGCGAGGGCCGAGGTCGATCCTCGGCCCTCGCGGTCCTTACGAAGGGGTCAGTTGCGGGTGTAGATCTCCTTCATCCGGCCGATGTAGGAGGTCAGAGCCTCCTGGATCTCTTTGCCGGTCCGCTCCGCGGACGCCTGGAGGCGCTCCGCGCTCCGCGTGACGACCTGGCCGTTGGCCTCGAGGAGCCGGAAGGGCTTCTGGGTCCCCTCGACGGCCGTGAGGAGGCCCTTCTGATACCAGCTGAACGGGTCGCTCCGGAGATCCTCCAAAGTCGGCCACGGAGGCGTGGCGACCGGCTGGGCGGTGCGGGCCGTCTCGACTGCGGCCGACTGGAGCTCCGCGTAGGCGCGCATGCCTTCCTTGGCGGCGGCCACGGAGAGATCCACGAACCCCTGCAGGACGCGCTGGTTGGTGTCGGCAAAGGCGGCGAAGGCCTCCAAGCCCTTGCCCTGCATCTCGCTGAAGAACTCGGCGCCCGCCGCGGTCTGGGGGTCTGTCTGGGACTTGCTGGGCATGACGCTTCTCCTTCTGCCTCCGGTCGGCTCGGGGCCGCGCCGACGGCGTGGTCGTGAGGTGTTCGACTCTGGGATGGCCATTACGG
>CAZDYT010000193.1:0-7202 GCA_964509395.1 uncultured bacterium | reverse complement strand
GTGGGGCGGTTCGCCGCGGCAGGCCCCGCGGACCGGCCGCTCAAGGCGCCAGATTCTTTGCCGTTCAGGGTTAGATCTGATGGTCGCGAGGCAGGACCATCAGCCGCGGGACTCGGACGTGGTCCGGCTGCTCGAGGATGAAGCGGACGCACCGGGCCACATCCTCCGGTTCCAGCGGGTTCGGGATACCGAGGCTCTCCCGCGGGTGGACGGCCCAGTCCCGGTGAAGGTCGCTCATCACCAGGCCCGGCTCCACGCAGCTGACCCGGACGCCGGAGCCCGCCAGTTCCATCCGTAGCCCCTCCGAGAGCGCTTCGATCGCGAACTTGGTTCCCGCGTAGGCGCCGGCGGTCGGCCGCACTTTCGTCCCGAGCACACTCGAGGTGTTGACCAGGTGCCCTCGACCCACGGACTTGAAATGCTGCACGGCGACGTACGCGACTCTGAACGCCGCCTCGACATTGACGCGGACCATGTCACAGACCCGGTCCACATCGATGCTCTCGATGGGACCCGCTTCGATCACCCCGGCGTTGTTGAACACGATGTCACAGCGGCCGAAGGCCCGTAACGCACCATCGAGAAGTCTCCGCGGAAGCTCTGGCTCCCGGATATCGCCGGGAATCGTGACCGTCTCCTCGAGCTCCGCCGCAAGCGCCTGGAGAAGCTCCGCGCGGCGGGCCGTGACGACCAGCTTCACCCCGGCGCGACCCAAGTCCCGGGCGACCGCCGCGCCAACCCCGCTGCTGGCTCCGGTGATGATCGCGACCTGGTCTCCGAGACTCATCGGCCGTGGGGCTCGAGGCGGAGCGTGTGGCGGATCGTCTTCGCCACCTCGGCGCGGTCGAGGGCGAGGTAGTGGTAGCGCGCCTCGATCCACTCGCGGAGCTGGTCGCCGTAGTGCGGGCTCCCGGGATGGCCGGACTGACCCTGCGCATCCACTGCCCAGAGGCCCGGCGGCGTGGCGGCGAGGTCTGCGATGAGCCGGTAGTTGGCGCCCATGGGGGCGAGGTAGTTCGGGTCGTAGCCGGTGTTGCAGACCGTGGTCCCGTCGCCCTTGACCGGGAGCCCGCCGCGGTCGAGGAGCTGCCCCAGCTCGCCCCGGCCCGAGAGGACGTGTTGGAGCCGGATCCGGTGGAGCCGGCCCCAGGTCCACTGCGCCATGTCCGGCCCGAGCCGCGCGGCCAGACCGGCGAGCGTGGCCGTGAACGCGCCCAGGATGGCCGCGTCCCGGCCGCCCTTCTTGAACCACCCCGCGGCGTCGTCGGCCAGCAGCTCGGAGGCCAGCCCGGCCACCGCGCCCGAGACGAGCTCCACCGCCGCGCTCTCGAAGCGCTCTTCCGCCACGGCGCGGCTCCAGTGCTGGAAGAACACCTCGAACAGCGCCGCTCCGACGCGGTCGACCTCCATCCGGCAGTCCCAGCCCTCGAGCTGGGTCACCGCCTCCCGGAGGCGCGGGTCCCGGGCCGCCTCGGGGCTTGACGCGAGGGCCTTGAGAAGCCGCGGCACGCCGTCCACGGCGCGGAGCGAGAGGACGTCCTGGTGCATCCGCACGACGTCGTCCCGCGAGAGCCTCGGCACCGCCTCGATCATCTGGCGGATGCGCCGCGCGCGGTGGCCGCTCGACCAGGTGCCCGAGAGCGGGCAGGGGAAGTCGTCGGGCGCCGGCCGGTTGTTCGCCGTGGCGATCCAGCCGCGGGGTGGGTCGCTGAGCCGCGGCATGCCCTCGAACGGGATGAGGCCCTGCCACTGATGCCGCGGGTCCCAGCCGGGACGGTAGCCCCGCTCCCGGATCTCGCGGATCGGGATGGCACCGGCGGCCTGGTAGCCGATGTGACCGTCCGCATCGGCGAAGACGAGGCTCCAGGTCGGGACGCGCCAGCCGCGGATCGCCGTACGGAGCTCGTCGGCCGACCGCGCGCGGTTCATCCCGAGGAGCGACGTCAGCCAGCCGCAGGAGGTCGCCCCGAGCCAGCGGAGGGAGACCGGCCCGGTGTGGCGCGCGGCGGGCGGCAGGAGCTCGTCGACGATCGGGCCGTTGCGGGAGAAGCGGATCACCCGGCGCACCGGTGGGCCGCCCTTGACCCGGATCTCCTCGACCAGCTCGCGGGCCGGCTCCCACCGGCCGTCGTAGAAGAAGCAGCCCGGATGGGCCGCATCCGTCTTTTCCTGGTAGAGGTCGCGCTGCGAGCAGATGTTGTTGGTGATGCCCCAGGCGACGCGCTCGGTGCGGCCGAAGAAGACGGCCGGGATTCCCGCGTAGGCCGTGCCGGCCACGTGGAAGGAGCCGCCGGCGAGGTGCACCTCGTACCAGCACGACACCGCCGCGAACGCGATGTGCGGATCGCTGGCGACCAGCGGCCGGCCGGTCGTGGTGCGCGTACCGGCGAGGACCCAGTTGTTGCTGCCACGGCCCTCCTCGGGGTCACCGACCGGCCAGCCGATCGGCGCGCCCACGGGCTCGACGCCGGACCGCCGGGTCGGGTAGCTGCCCGGCGGCAGGATGCTCTCGTCGTCCGCCTCGCCCTGGAGGAACGCCTCGTAAAGCGGCCCCTCGCCGAGGGTGCGCTTGGCGAGCTCCGGGATCGCGATGACGGGGAAGCGGACCGTCAGGTAGTAGCGCAAGTCGCCCGCGATGGCGAGGCTGTCGACGGGCGACCACGGAGCCGGCTCGTAGTCCAGGAGGTCGAACTCGATCGGCAGGCGCGCGCGGCTCTCTTCGGTGACCGCGTTGACGCCGGCTGCGAACGCGGTCAGCAGAGCCCGCGTTTCGGCGGGCGTCTCGGCCCACTCCGCCTCGGCGATGCGGCGGAGGCCGACCGTCCGGGCGATCGTGTCGAGCTCCAGGCCGTCGGCGCCGAGGATCTCCGAGAGGGTCCCCGACGCCTTCCGCCTGAGATAGTCGAGCTGGAAGAGCCGGTCCTGCGCCATGGCGTACCCGAACCCGAAGAAGAGGGACTCGTCGGTCTCCGCGTCGATGTGGGGGATGCCCCACTCGTCCCGCTGGATGTCGGCACGGATCTCGCCGGCCCCGCGCCGCGTCCCGCTCGGCTCGGGAACCCGCGCCGCCGCCTCCGCCCCCCACCAGGCGTCGAACTCGCTGCGCGAGATCCCGGCGGCCGCGCACACCGCGGCGATCGCCTCTCCCGCGCCGAGCCGCCTCAGCATCGTCTTGGACGAGAGCTTCATATCGTTGTCTCCTCACGCGCTGATCACAATGGTGAAGCCCGTCGCGGCCGCGTCGAGCGTGCCCCACTATATCCCACCCGCGAGCCGTTTGACAGGGCCCGAGGCCCTGGCTAGAGTCCTTGAAGCACCGAACTCGTGGCGGTCACGCGGGCGGCGCATGCGATCGAGCCGCATGACGGGCGCGGCGCGACGCGGCGGGGCGGGTTGGCTGGGGGGAGGTCGCGGTGAGGGCCGCTGGCTCCATCGATAGCCGGGTCGAGCGCCACTACACGCGGGGAGACCTCGCGGGCGCGATCCTGGCGGCGCTCAAGGCGGCCGGGAAGGATCCCGAGAAGCTCACTGCGGGGGATCTCGCGCCGGTCGACGAGTTCCACGTGCGCGGTCGCGAGGCGACGCTCGAGCTGGCGCGACGGCTCGACCTCGACGCGACCAAGCACGTGCTGGACGTGGGGAGCGGGCTGGGCGGGCCCTCGCGGTGCCTCGCCGCCGAGTTCGGCTGCCGGGTGACGGGGCTGGACCTGACCGAAGAGTACTGCCGGGTGGCGACCATGCTCGCCGAGCGGACGGGGCTGGCCGGGCGCGTCGAGTATCGCCAGGGCGACGCGCTGGCCCTGCCCTTCGCGAACGCCGCGTTCGAGGTCGTCTGGACGCAGCATACGGCGATGAACATCGCCGACAAGCCGCAGCTCTATGCCGAGATCCGGCGCGTCTTGAAGCCCGGCGGGTGGCTGGGGATTTACGACATCCTGGCGGGGCCCGGGGGCGCCCCGCACTTCCCGGTGCCCTGGGCGCGAGAGCCCTCGACCAGCTTTCTGGTGACCCCGGAGGAGCTGCGGCGGCTCCTGGAAGAGGGCGGCTTCACGATCGTGAGCTGGCGTGACACGACGGAGGCCGGGCGCACCTGGTTCCGGGCGGTCGCGCAGAGACTGCGGGAGGGGGGACCGCCGCCGCTCGGCTTTCACCTCCTCCTGGGCCCGGAGTTCGCGGTCATGGCCGAGAACCAGCGCCGTAACCTCGAAGAGCACCGAATCGCGCTGGTCGAGGTGGTGGGCCGCCGGCGCTGAGGCGGCCGCGCCGTCCCCCGTGGCGCCGGCGCGGAGCCTGACGGGCGGAGGATGAACGGTCTGGAGATCCGGTCGCTACGCGCGCGGCTCGTCCTCCCCCTCTCGCTGGTGCTCGCCCTGATCGCCCTGGGCACCCTGGGCTATTGGTGGCTGTGGCGCGCGGCGGGTGGGACCTGGATGGACGCGCTCTTCATGACGATCACCACCATCACCACCATCGGCTACGGGGAGGTCCGGCCCCTGGATACCGCGGGGCGCGTCTTCACCATCGCCCTGGCGCTCACCGGGATCGGGAGTTTCTTCTACACCTTCGGCGTGACGATGGAGTACCTGGTCGCCGTCCGGCTGGCCGATCCCAGGGGGAGGCGCAGAATGGCGCATCGCATCGAGGAACTCCGAGGGCACGTGATCGTGGCCGGCCTGGGACGGGTCGGGCGGCAAGCGGCCCAGGAACTCCACGCGGCCGGGACCCCGTTCCTCGCCATCGACCCGGGCCCGCCCGCCCTCCGCCACGCCGAGGAGCGCGGCTATCTGTTCTTCCAGGGCGACGCCACCGAAGACGCGGTCCTCGAGCGCGCCGGGATCCGCCGGGCCCGCGGCCTGATCGTGACCACCGCGAATGACGCGACGAACATGTACATCGCCCTGTCGGCGCGCGTGCTCAACCCCGGTCTCTACATCGTCTCGCGCGCGGTGGATGAGGCGAGCGTGACCAAGCTCACCCGGGCCGGGGCCAACCGCGCCATCAGTCCCTACGCCATCGGCGGGCACCGTCTGGCCCATCTCATCCTGAACCCCGCCGTCGTGGACTTCTTCGAGACCGCGCTCCGCCGGGGCGCCGAGAAGCTCAACATCGAGGACCTCGCCGTGCCCCCGGACAGCCCGGCGCTGGGCCAAACGCTCGAGACCCTGCACATTCGCCGCGCCACCGGGGCCACCATCCTGGCCGTCCTGCGCGAAGGCAACCCGCTGGTGGGTCCGCCCGGCGAGCTTGTGCTCCTGGCGGGGGACCACCTCCTGGCCCTGGGGACCGGGGAGCAGCTCGAGCGGCTCGAGCGCCTCATCGCCGCCGCCCGGCCCGCCTAGCGCCGTTCTTTGGTGACACCCCAGGCGGGCCATCACGGTCGCGCTGGACGGTAAATCCCCGTCGCGAGGGGGAGACCGGGCGGCGTCTCCGCGGGTACGCCTCGTGCTACTCCGTGGGGCGGGACGCCATATTGCCGAGCCTGGTCGGACGGAGTATCGTGATGAGCCACCGGAGGGGGAACGCGAGCATGGTCACCCTTCAGTCGCGTGCTCCGCTCTCGTACGCGGCCATAAGCGACGTCTCGGACGTTCCGGGGTTCGCCGTCCGTGAGACCACCCCGGCCGGTCCCCCACGGTTGATGGCCATTCTGCTCTACGGTGCGGGCCGTCGCTTCCTACGTTTGTGGACGAACACGACCTGGCGACCGAGGTCGATGCCCGGGGAACGCATCTTCTCGAACGGACTGGGAGCCCGATCGCGGCGCGTTACCGGGACAGAAACCATGAGACTACTCGCCGCGGGACTTGCCATCCTTGTCGCGTCCCCTGCCTTCGGTCAGGTCGTGCTGGACGCGAAACCCACGGTCAAGGTGGAGAGTGACGAGGGCGGGACGTCGAGATTCGTGCTGTCCGAACCCGACCGAACGAAGTACCGCATCACCATCATCAGGCGAGGCGGCCGGTACTTCTGGACGTCGCGCGAAGACCGCGAACTCGTACATAGTGCCTCGGGGGCTTTCCCTACTTCATCGAGCCCGGTGGGGGCGGTTACATCAAAGTGTTCGACACGCACGTACTGCCGGAATCCTTGCGGGACCCCGGGCCGAGGTTTCGCTACGTGGAGCACCTCACGCTGTGGCTGGGCACGATCACTTACTGGGGCGCAACCGAGGAGTTTCGTCTCGATGCGGATGGGCCCGCTAACAAGCGGTAGAAGCTGACGCGGCTACCGCCGCGCAGCTGACCGCGGGCGTTACGCCGCAACATGGAGTACGAAGAAACGGATACCGTCGACCCGGCGTTGGCACGATTGCACGGTGATGCGTCTGAGTTCTCAGTCGCCGTGAATGCGGCGGTTGCCCGACACTTCGACGGGATCCACCCATACCCGCTAGCGGGAGGGGCATTGCACCGTCTCGGTGCCGATACGGTCGCCTTCCATGAAGCCGTCTTGGCCCTTGGCGCAACCGGCTGGGTGGCGTGTTCGGCGCCCCTCTTGCGAACCCTTCTCGACTTGCTACTGAGCACCGCGATTATCACCGAACGCGCCGATCAGGCCGAAATGCGAGGATTCCGCTGCACCCACTACTTCCTGAAGGCGATGCTCTTCGAGGGAGACGCCGCGGCGCAGCGCAGCAACCGGAAACAGATCGAAGCCGGAATCGCACGTCTGGCAGGCGAAGACCAAGAGCGGGCACGGCGGTTCATCTTCAAGGATCGCCTGCCGCCGTATTGGTATGCACCGGACTACTATCACCGACCTCAGGAAGCGACCGACGCACTCTTGGTGCCAGAGCTAGCCTCCTACTACGCGAAGCTGTCAAGCGCTGCACACGGCGGCTTCTTCGGGTTGGGCCTGTTCCGCGATCAGCCAGACACTATAATATTCACTCGAATCAGCGTAGCGATCCCCACAACCAAGCCTTGGCGCTCTTGACATCCACCCGGGTCGTTCTTGAACAGGCTCGCGCGCGGGACCAGTTCGAGTTGGGCGGCCGATTCCAGAAAGCGTACGAGGGCCTGATTTTGCGGCTCGTCGAGACTGGTCAAAACTGGCACCCATCGCAGCGGGGACCTGAGCGCGCCTAACATGACGATGAACCTGACATCGGCTTCGCGTTGCTCAGCCGCTGCAGGTTATCGTGCGCGTTAGGAGCCGCGCGCAAATAATATGCTCGAGTTGTGAAGTCGGTCGTGTATATG
>CAZDYT010000192.1:0-7245 GCA_964509395.1 uncultured bacterium | reverse complement strand
TCGCCTCCTGGTCCTCCGGGGCGATCCCGATCCCCGTGTCGCTCACCGAGATCTCAATCACGCCGTTGGCGAGCGTGGCCTTCACCTCAATCTGCCCCCCGTCGGGGGTGAACTTGACGGCGTTGGAGAGGAGGTTCAGAAGAATCTGCCGGATCTTCCGCTCGTCGCCGACGTAGTCACCGACTCGTTCCTCTATGGCCAGGTCGAGGCGGATCCCGTGGCGGGTGGCCCGCTCCCGGACGAGCGTGAGAGCATTCTCCAATGCCGAGGGGAGGTTGAAGCTCGTCAGCTCAAGCTCCAAGCGGCCCGCTTCGACCTTCGAGAGGTCGAGGATGTCGTTGATGAGCGAGAGGAGGTGGCGGCCCGAGGCGTGGATGTCCCCGACATACTCGGCCTGCCTCGGGTTCAGGTCGCCGAACATGCGTTCGTGCAGGACCTCCGAAAAGCCGATGATGGCGTTGAGCGGGGTGCGAAGCTCATGGGACATGTTGGCCAGGAATTCGGACTTGTGGCGGCTGGCGGCCTCGAGCTGCCGGCTCTTCGCGTCGAGCTCCCGGAAGAGGCGCGCGTTCTGGATGGCGAGCACTGACTGGGCGGCGAAGGTCTGAAGGAGGTCCTCGGTCTCCTTGGGGAAGCGACCGGGCTCCCGCCGCCAGACGACCAGCGCCCCGACCAGGCTCTGCTCGCGCACGAGCGGCACGGCCAGGAGCGCCCGGATCCCGGCTCGGTCGGCCAGGGCACGTAGCCGCTCTTCGTACGCGCCCGCCTCGAGCACGTCCGGGATCTGCACCGGCCCGCGCGCGGCCCCCGCCCGTCCGACGACGCCCTCGCCCAGGCGAGTCGGATTTACCCGATAGGCCTGAACCAGCTCCTCGTCGAGCTGGTGCGCGATCCGGAGGTGGAACCTCCCGCGCTCTTCGTCGTACTCCCAGACCGCGCCCCCGTCCGTCCCCGAGAGCTGGTTCGCCCGCGACACGGTGGTGTCGAGAACGGTCTCGAGGTCGAGGGTTGAGCTGACCGCCTGGCCGACCTCTCCCAGCGCCTTTAGCTCCTCGACCGATCGGCCCAGCTCGCGGGTCCGGGCCTGCAGCTCCTGGAAGAGGCGCACGCTCTCGATGGCGATCACCGCCTGGTCCGCGAAGGTCTCCAGGAGCTGCAGCTGCTTCTCGGTGAAGGGGCGCACCTGCATGCGACGGATCAAAATGGCCCCGATCGGGACACCTTCGCGCAGCAACGGCGTCGCGAGCACGGTCCGGAAGCCGACGAGTCTCTGGCGGGCCTTGGCTACCGGGAACTCCGCATCGGACTCCACCGCGAGATCGTGGATGTGGATCGTCTGTCGGTCCACCACGGCACGGCCGGCAACCGAGCCGCGTGAGGCGGGCCAGCCCTCTTGAGGCGGCAGTTTCGGCACGGGTCCAGTTCCCGCGACTGTTCGCAGAACGTCGCCATCGAGGCGCGCGATTACCGCATCGTCGGCGCCACACACTCGCGCCGCGTTCTCCGCAACCACATCTAGCACCGGCTGGATGTCGGTCGGCGAGCCCGAGATGACGCTTAGGATCTCACTGGTGGCCGTCTGCTGCTCCAGGGTCTCGGCCAACGCACGAGTGCTCGCCTCAGCCTTCTCTTCCAGCTTCGCGTACGATCTCTGGAGCTGGGCGGCCATGCGATTGACCTGATCGACCAACGCCTGGAGTTCAGCGCCGTTCTGGACGGTAACACGGTGGCCAAGGTCCCCCGCACCGATCCGAGCCGCGCCCCGCTGCAACGCCCGAATCGAGGCAAGGATCTGTCGACTGAGTGCGACTTTGCGTCGCCTCGTAGGTCGCTTCCTCCGCGGCTTCAGACCGGCTTGACCAGTTCGACTTGGGCTTCGGATAGCCATAACCTCATCTCCTGAAAGGACCTGGCCTCCGCGCTACCACGCTGGCATCGCCGCCTGCGGCCATTCGTCCGACTCAAAGGCGAACGCCCCCGGCGGCCATTGGCATGGTCAACGAGGGCGTCGGTGAACGATCCGAAACCCGATCCAGGGGCACGCCTCCCTCCCCCGAGGCCGGATACTCAGGATCTGCGAGTTGGACGGAGTCTAAAGCCGGCGTGAGGTGACTGTCAACGACGGGCCGGCGCTCGACAAGCCTCCCTGAAACGCTCTCTCATCTACCAGGAGATGCCCCGAAATCGCGTCTTCCTGGCAGTCAAGCCCCGAGCTATACTGAGCCCCTCTCGACTCCGACGAGGGGTTCGTACAACGGCTGCACGGCCCGTCCTTACAGTCATCCTGACGATCGCCCTCCTCGCCGCGCCGCTCGCCGCCGGCGCGGAGCAGCCAGGAAGAGTCTTTCGGATAGGTTTCGTGTGGACTCTCCCGCTAACCGACCCTGAGGGTGCGCGTCTTTGGGGGGCATTCATCCAGGGGCTCCGAGAGCTCGGCTACGTAGACGGCCAGAACATCGCCATCGAGCGCCGGTTTTCGGCGGGGGAAACCGAGCGGTTTCCGGAGCTCGCGGCTGACGTGGTCCGTCTCAAGGTTGACGTGATTGTAGCGACGCCACCTGCCGTACGTGCAGCCAAGAAGGCCACTCAGACGATCCCGATCGTCATGGTGGGTGGCGATCCGGTGGAGAGTGGGTTCGTGGCCAGCCTGGCGCGGCCACGGGGGAACATCACAGGGCTGTCCTCCGAACTCTCCCCCGGGATAGTCGGGAAACGGCTGGAACTGCTCAAGGAGATTGTCCCCCGGGTCTCCCGGGTGGCCGTCCTCTTGAATCCGGCCAATCAGACCAACCCACTCTTGTTGGGAGAGGCGAAGGTCGCGGCGCGATCGTTAGCGGTACAGCTTCAAACGCTGGAGGCGCGGGGACCTGACGACTTCGAGAGGGCATTTGCGGCGATGACCAGGGAGCGTGCCGGCGCCCTTCTCGTCCCGCTGGACGGGATGTTCACTCTTCACCGAACACGGATCGCAGACCTTGCCGCGAAGAGCCGCCTGCCGGCGATGTACGCGCTGAGGCAACACGTGGACGCTGGTGGCCTTATCGCCTACGGGGCGTCCTTTCGTGAGATCTTTCGGCGCGCCGCCACCTACGTAGACAAGATCCTGAAAGGCGCCAACCCGGCCGACCTGCCTGTGGAGCAACCCACGAAGTTCGAGCTGGTCATCAACCTCAAGATGGCCAAGGCGCTCGGGCTCCCGATCCCTCAATCTGTCCTGATGCGGGCAGACGAAGTCATCCAGTGACTCGAACCGGCACCGCGATCGCCGGCGGCGCCTGTGCGATATATCCATCGCCCAATTCTAATCCCGTTGACCATCACCGTCTCGTGACCTCCTTGGATCACCGTGGTCCAAGGATGTCTGGTCCGTGTGGCGACCCCAGAATTACCCATTGCGTCGCGCTGTCCAGAATCGCCAAGGGACCCGGTGCGAAACGGATCCTCGTTGGGCGAGCGTCTCCTCGCCGTCCCACTCAGCCGGCCGGACGGCGACTGATCCGGACCCGAACCGGCTGAAGGACCACGAATCGCCCGAGGAGTCCCTCCCCGCGCTGCTCTGTTGAGGCCCGCCGACGACCGAGGACGCCGGGCTGCGACGGGGATCGGCCACGGCGCTAGCCCTTGAACGCGCCGATCTGCGTGAGCAGGGTCACCATGTCGAAGTAGTGGGTGAAGCTCTTGACCTTCCCACCCTCGACCTTGATGACTTGGCACGCCGGCACCTCAATCCGCTTATTCGACGGCGGGATGGTGCCCGTCGGCGTCTGCAGCACGCCCGTGTGCCCGCCCTTCCATACGACCTCGATGATGGCGGTATCGCCGCTCGCGTACTCGCCAACGAACGTCGCCTTCGAGTCCGGGATGGCCTTGGCCCAGCCCTGCCAGGTCTCGATGATTTTCCCCACGCCCTGTATGCGTCGGCTGGTTGCCTTCTCATCGTAGATCCCGTTCTCGGCGAACACCGCTTTCACCTTGTCCCAGTTCTTGTCGTTGTACGCGATCGTGGCGCCCTTTGCAGTCTCGATGACGTTCGCCATATCCACCCTCCTCGGTGGGTCAACCCCGGGGTTCAACCGAGGAACACCCCGTCGATTGGAACCTATCACCTGTCCGACACGGCCCTCGCTTCTGGGCCCGTCAGTTCCGCTTACCCCGAGCCTACTCCCCCTTCCTCGGTCTCCCTCGCCGCTTCCGACCTGAGCCAGCCGCCTCCGTCGCCACTCTCGGCTTCCGGCCCCGCGTCCTCTCGAGGCAGAAGCTCCCGGCTCCCTCCTCCCCGCGGACCGGAAAACGGATCCTTCGGTCCAGCGCCACGGCTGCTGCCTTGAGCGCCCGCCGGAGATCCTTCGGGTCGTCGCCCTTCTCGAGCACCAGCCGGCCACCCTGGTCGGCCGATAGCTTTCTCGAGCCTCTCCTTGTACTCCTCCACCAGCGGCATGAGCTTCGCGGGGAGCCTCGTCTTCAGCTCCGCGAGCGGCACGATCTCGAACTTGGCCATTGTCTCTCCTCTCGCTCGATTCGTGTAAGCCTGGGTACAACTCCGGGTGCTTCAGACGTTCGGGTCGCAGCAGTGGTTGAGAAAGTGTTCGGCCGTTTCTGCGTCATCCGGCGGCGACCAGATGTACGTACCGTCTCGGCGAGGCCAGAGTTCGCCGGGGTGCGCGGAGTCAACCTCCGCAGGCGAGAGGATAGAGTGCTCCCAAATCGTGACGATCTCACCCGCGCGGATCGGTGCCGTGGCAAACGTGCCTTGGCCGTGAAGCGGTGACGCCCGGATCTCGAGGCGCGAGTCAAGCCATGACGCCGGCATCGCTCAACTCGCCTCGCCTCCTCACTCTACTCGAAGGGCTGGCCGTAGCGCTCCCGATGGGCAACGGCGGCCAGTGGCTTCCGCTGCTTTTTGCCTCGTCCCACGACTCCAACCGGGTAGCCGAACGGCAGGATCGCCAACACATCGACCTTGGCGGGGATCTTGAGGAGCGCCTTGACTTCTTCCAGCCCACCGAAGCCCACCCAGTTGGAGCCCACCCCGTCGGCCCACGCCGTTAGCAGCATCGACTGGATCGCACGGCTCGCGTCGGAGACGGCGAACCGGCTCTTGTCAACCGCTACCACGATCGCCAGCGGCGCCTGTGCGATATACGGCCCAGTCTGTGCCAGGGCTCCCAGCCGCCGCAGCGTCTCCCGATCCCCAACCACGATGAAATGCCAGGGCTGCGTGTTCATGGCACTGCCCGTCAGACGCCCGGCCTCAAGTATCCGACGAAGCACCGCCTCCGGCACGGGCCGGTCCTGGTAGCGCCGCACGGCGAGCATCGTGCGCACAGCCTCGAAGACCTCCATCATCCAATCCCAAGCCCAAGCGCAAGCTCGTTGACGATCACCGTCTCACGACCTCCTTGGATCACCGTGTTCCCACTTGCGGCTGCGCCCTCTGGCGGGCTCCACGACCACCGTCTCCTCGTGCGCCACCGTGTCCGCGGCGTACCCGATGGCGGCCTGGATGTCCTCCCGCGTGAGGCGCCGGTAGGCCCCCAGCAAATCCGCCTCCGTGGCCCCTTCGCTCAGCTTGCGCAGGATCAGCTCGACGGTGATGCGGGTCCCGCGGATGACGGGCTTCCCCAGCATGACCTTGGGGTTCATCTCAATCCGATCGGTGACCGTCATGCCAGACCTCTCTGCCGGCTTCGCTGTCAGCAGGCCCTCGGACCGCGCCCTCGCCGACGATTCTAGCGGATGAGAGGTCGGGAGTCATGGGGCATCTGATCTATTGAAGCTGGGCGCGTCCCTGCGTTAGGGTACAGCTGAGTCACTCACGGCAAGGACGCGCTCGACCATCCCTCGCTCGCCCTGGTGCTGCCCAATGGGATGGTCATCGCCAACGACGACCACAACCCCCGGGTCATCGTCGTGGACCCGCAGACGAACCGCATCGTGTGGCAGTACGGCAAGACCGGTCAGAAGGGGCGGGAGCCCGGCCGGCTCAACAACCCTGACGGCGTGGATCTAGCACCACCCTACTCGCTGCTGATGCAGCACTCGGCGACCATGGGGACGCCCTAGCCGAACTCCCAGACGGTTTCGCTCTTCGTCAGCCGCGGCGGCGTCTACGGGAAGCACGCTCGATAGGATTCGGCGCGATTCCGGAAAGTCTGTCCGGACTCTGTAGAACAGACCGATCCAGGGACGGTGCGTCTTTCCTAAGAGCCGGACGTCAGGTCATCGGATGCTCCGGACCGATAATTTGCCACCACCTCCAGCCTACCGGGACTTGGACCTTCTTGCCTTCTTCGCCGGCGGCTTCTTCGCCGCCGGAGCCGGTGCCGGCTTCTTCGCGGCCGGTCGGGCCTTCAGCTCCACGAACGCCAACTCCAGGGGCTGATCGCCCAGGTTCTCCGGAAGGTGTGCTCCAGCCGGGTACGCGCGGATTTCCCCAGCCTTGAAACGCAGCTCTTCCGTCTTGCCGTTCGGGAACGTAAAGCGCGCATGGCCATCGGTCAGGTGAACGCCCAGGCCGGTCGGGTGCTCGTGCATGACCGAGCGCTCCCTGGGGCCATATCTGATCCGCAGCACCCGCGCGTAGGCGTTCTCGAATTCGACCTTGTAGTGCGCCGGGTCTACCTTTACAGGATCCTGGGCCATGATCGGCTCCCCCCCTTCTGCGGAATGCGTGGAGAATCGACGACTGCACCCTAACCGGCAATTCCGCGTGGACGACGCGCCGACGGAGGTCCGCGGGTGACGCGGCGAACGGGGCGCCCCACAGCGCGGAGCGCACCGCGACACGCCGCCGGGATGCCTGTGCCGGGTGACGCGGACCGCTCACCCCGCGCTCGTGCCGGAGCGAGCACCGTGGGGCTGTTCGCTGCGGCAGGCCCCGCGGACCGCCAGCTTATTTGCCGTTCACGGTGCACTCGTATCTATTCCCCCGGGCTGCTCCATCTCGAGCGCGCCCCCCTCATCGCCTCTACAACCTCCCGCGCCTCCGGAACCATGAACACCGTCTCAGTCTCGAGTTCCGAGAGCGCCCGAGCAAGGGCCATGATTCGATCCCGAAGCGGCGCGCGGGCGTCGATCAGGACGAGCTGTTCGCCCTGAAAGACGCAGCGCCCACCGCCCGCGATCGCCGGAGTCTCGAAAGGCTCGATCCGCACCGCGACTCCGAGGCTCTCTGCCGCTCGACGTAACTCGTCAAACAGATTCCGGTCGTTCATCTCGAAATCGGCCTGATGCTAGGCCGCCGGA
>CAZDYT010000191.1:0-7248 GCA_964509395.1 uncultured bacterium | reverse complement strand
GTGTGCCGGCTCCGCTTTAGTACCGCAGGAGGAACGCAAAGTCCAAATCGGGTCGCTTCCACAATTCAAAGCGGGCCCTCGCAACAAACCAGCGACCGGGCGGACGGCCGTAACCAAACCTCGCCGGGAGGGCCCGTACCGCCAGCCTGCGTGCTCTCGACCGCTCAGGTTTTAAGGGACTTCAGGCTGCAGGTTTTAGTCACGTCGGGTGTTCGGAGGACTACCGCGGTGCAACCCTCTGAAAAACGTGGCGAAAACGTGATCGCGGCTGAAACACGGGTTCGGTCGCGGTGTTTCTGCAGTTTCTCCGCGAGTTGCGGCTCGCGGTCGCCGACCCCGAAAACTCGCGACATACGCCAATCATCCCCCGAGACGGCAAGCAAGTGGCAAGCATTTTCGGTGGCGACCGAAGGGGGACTCGTTCTCCGACCGAACTGAAACCGCCTGGGTCTGCCGATCGCGAAGATAGGCCGCAGCCGTCTACCTCGATCTTTCTGAGGCGACGCGCTTGGTCAGTTCACCGATGATGATCGCTCGGGCGGCGTCTCCGGACTCATCGATTGGCACACTAAGCGCCGCGCCGATCCGCGAGTAGAGACGTTCTCCGGCTTGATATCTGCGCGACCTGGCCCTGCCCTCGGGTCGGAGGAGACCGGCGGCAACCGCCGCAGCGAGATCATTCGTCGCCGTCGCCGGGCTCACATCGGCGAGGGGACGGTAGTAGCGAGGGGTGACGCTGCGGCCGAAGAACGCATCCCAGACCGCGTTCGCCACACGAGGGTCGAGCCCGGCGGCGGCCACCGCCTCTTCGATGGCCGTCCATATCCTCTGCTGGACCCGCTCTCTCAGGTCGAGGGCTCGTACCTGATGCAGCTGCGCCTCCATGTGGGCGCGGATGAAGGACGTGACGTCGGCGTTGGCCACGAACGTCTCCCCGAGACATCGGAAGGCCGCGTGATACTCAGACAGGTGTCGGCCCCACCATTCCTCAAGTGAGGTGAACTCGGGGAGCTTGAAGCCTCCTCGATACATCGCAAGGGAAGCGAGAGCGCGCGAGGCCCTCCCGTTCCCGTCCTTGAACGGATGGATGGCGGCGACGGCCGCGTGGATCCAAGCGGCTGCGATGGCCGGATGTTCGAGCCCCTCTTGCATGCGAGAACACGCTGCATCGACGAGGCCTGGTACCTCCTCGGCCGGTGGCGGCTGGAATCGCAGCTCGCCAGTGCGGTTGTCCACGATGTATGCCGGACCGGTGCGGAAGCGTCCGGCCCCTGCGGCCCAGTTCCCCGCAAGGATCCGATCGTGGAGGCCGATCAGGAGTTCGCGATCCCACCTGAAGGCCGCGTCGTCAGCGCGTCGTAACACGAAGCGCATCGCGTCCCGGTAGCCGCGGACGAGCGCCGCATCCTCCTCGCGAGTCTCTGGGGGCCGCTCGCCCGCGAGGATTCGATGGACTTCCTCGATCGTTACCGGGACCCCCTCCATGGAGGTGGAGGCCGCCACGGCTTCAGCCTCGAGGTCGCGGCGCAGGCGACGGGCCCAGGCTCGACGAAGCGGGCCACGGTAGTCGAGTTGGGCCTTCCAGCGATCCAGCTCTCCCGCCAGGTCGAGCACGGCCTGTGCGTCATATCGCAGCATGCGTTCGATCCTAGCAGATATCAGCTAGATCGTAAGGTGATTATTGGATTAATCGCGTAATACCCTAGTGCATTGATGCGGCATTCGTCGGCCACCGCCGCTTCACGCGCTTCGCGAGACGGGGGCGGTGTGACCCCCTCCCACTTTGGTCCGGGTACCCGCGTCGACCCCGAGAGGTAGGGCCCTCCGGTCTGAGGGGCGAAGACTTGCTTGTGTCCTCCGTAACTGGCTAGAATGTGGCAGTTCCGGAGGATGGCGGCAAGTGAAAGCCCTCGACTTCTTCCTCGCCCATCCCGTCTTCACGCGGGAGGAGTTTGCCCGCGCCATGGGTGCCGGAGCGAGCACGGTCGATTCCCACCTCGGCCGGTACCTGCGATCCGGTCGGATCGGGCGGGTCAAGCGAGGGGTCTTCTTCGCGGGGGGGCCGGGCGAGACCGCGAGCAAGAGCCCGGTCGACTTCCTGCTCCTGGCGAGCCGCATGGCTCCGGACGCCGTGCTCAGCCACCATTCGGCGCTCGAAGCCCACGGCTACGCCCAGAGCGTCTACGAGCGGTTCTACTTCTTGACGGAAGGGAAGGCGAAGCCGGTCACCTTCCGGAAGCGGGCGTTCGTTCCGGTGACCCCTCCCACGGCGCTTCGGCAGAAAGGGCTCTCGTTCGTCTTCACGACGGAGGTGGAGCGACAGCGGCTATCCTGCCGGGTGACCGCGCTGGAGCGCACGGCCGTGGACGCCCTCGACCGGCCGGATCTCACCGGGGGGCTTGAAGAGGCGTGGCGCTCGCTGTCCGCGGTTCCGCTCCTGGACCTCTCGACGCTGCTCGAGTACGTGCGACTCCGGGGGCAGGCGACGCTGGCCGCCAAGGTCGGCCTGTTCCTCGAGCGGCACCGAGACCGACTCGGGGTCAAGACGAAGGTCGTGGACGAGCTGCGGGCGCTGCGCCCGCGTCAGCCTCACTACCTGGACCGATCGGCACGGGGGAAGCTCGTCGCCGCGTGGAACCTGATCGTCCCGCCGGCCCTTCTCGAGGGCGAGTGGGAGACGGTGGGGTGATCGGCCCGGCCCGCATCCGCCAGGTCGCCACGGCCACGGGGTTCCGGGAGGAGATCGTCGAGAAGGCCCTCTATCTGGAGGCCATTCTCGGTCAGCTCTGCCGCCACCCGGACCTCGAGGGGAAGTGGACGCTCAAGGGCGGGACGGCGCTCAATCTGTTCTGGATGGACGTGCCACGGCTGTCGGTGGACATCGACATCAACTACGTTGGAGAGGCCGACCTGGCCGGCATGCAAGCCGAGCGGTCAAGGTTCGAGTCCGCCGTCAGTGCATGCTGCGAGCGCGAGGGCTGCGCGGTCCGGCGGATGCCGTCGGAGCACGCCGGCGGGAAGCTTCATCTTCGCTACGCCGGAGGCATCGGTGGCGCGGGCTCGCTGGAGCTGGATCTGAACTTCCTCCAGCGCCTGCCCCTCTTTCCCGTCGAGCATCGTGCGCCCCGGTTTCCTCCCGAGGCCGGACTCAGGACAGTCCCGCTCTTGTCCCTGGCAGAGACCGCGGCGGGGAAGTTTGCCGCGCTCGTGACCCGCCGGGCGGCCCGGGATGCCTTCGACGCCTGGCAACTGCTCGACCTGATGCCGGACTTGCTGACCCGACGGGACGTACGGCTCGCCTTCATGGTCCAGATCGCCGGGAGCCGGCACGACGCTCGACGCATCGACCCCCAAGCCGTCGCAGTGAACCTGAAGGACGTCCGGGATACGCTGCTCCCGCTTCTGCGCGTCGAAAGCCGCCCGTTCGGAGGGGACGTCGAGGCACTCGCCGCCCACGTCAACGCGGCCTCGATCAAGGCGGCCCAGATCCTGCTCGACGTGAGCCGAAAGGAGCGCGAGTTCCTCGACCGGCTCCTCCATCGCGGCGAGATCGCCGCGGAGGCGCTGGCGGACGAGCCCGGTCATCAGGCGGTGATCCGTGGCCAGCCCCTCCTTCATTGGAAGGCGCTCAACGTGCGCAAGTTCAAGGGGCTTCCCGCGGAGGGCCGTGGCCAATGACGGTCCGCTTCCCGGACAGGACCGTCGTTTAGGGCTCAGTCTGAGCGAGCCCGAGCCCTCGCCGGCCGCGGCGCTCCGCCGGGACGCCGCCGACACGGGCGGTCGCGGCGTCATCGGCGCGTTTTCCACCGGGGGTAGACGCGGCGGGCGTTGCCCTCGAAGATCCGGCGCCGGTCGGCCGCGGTCAGCCCGGGGACGGCGTCGATGTAGCGCTTCGTGTCGTCGAAGGCATGCCCGGTCTCCGGATCGATGCCCCGCACCGCGCCCACCATCTCCGAGGCGAACAGGATGTTGTCCACCGGGATCACCCGGAGCAGCAGCTCGATGCCCGGGAGGTGGTACACGCAGGTGTCGAAGAATATGTTGCCGAGCAGCAGCTCCCCGAGGGGCGGCCGCTTCATGTCCTGCGCGATGCCCCGGTAGCGCCCCCAGTGGTAGGGCACCGCGCCGCCGCCGTGCGGAATGACGAGCCTCAGCCCCGGCAGGTCCCGGAAGAGGTCGGAGGTCAGGCACTGCATGAACGCCGTGGTGTCGGCGTTGAGGTAGTGCGCCCCGGTGGCGTGGAAGTTCGGGTTGCAGGACGAGCTGACGTGCACCATCGCCGGCACGTCCAGCTCCACCATCTTCTCGTACAGCGGATACCACCAGGGGTCGGTGAGCGGCGGGTCCGTCCAGCGTCCGCCCGACGGGTCCGGGTTCAGGTTGCAGCCGATGAACCCGAGCTCCCGAACGCAACGTTCGAGCTCGCCGATGCAGTTGGCCGGCGGCACCCCGGGCGACTGCGGCAGCTGGCACACCCCGACGAAGCGGTCCGGGTAGAGCGTGCAGACGCGATGGATCAGGTCGTTGCAGACCCGCGACCACGCGAGGCTCGTGGCCGCGTCGCCGACGTGGTGCTCCATGGCGCTCGCCCGCGGCGAGAAGAACGTGACGTCCGTGCCCCGCTCACGCTGCAGCTTCAGCTGCGCGTCCTCCAGGCTCTCGCGGATCTCGTCATCGCTGATCCCCGGCGCCTGGGCGGGTCCCCCTGCGCGGGCGAGCTGCAGCTTCCGCCACGCCGCGAGCCCGCTCGGCGTGGTCGTGTAGTGGCCATGGCAGTCCACGATCATCGCAGGAGCTCCTCCACCGCGAACCGCTTGGGAATCAGCTTCTGCCGGTAGACACAGTCGATGGCGACTTCCAGGTTGCGCCGGTTCTCCTCGAGGCCGAATGGGTTCATGTCGGGGCTGCCCGCCGCCTTCCGGCTCTCGGCCAGCATCGAATAGATCGCCTGCGTCGCCCGCGGCGGCACCGACTCCTTGACCACGACCATGTGGTTGATCTGGATCGCGCCGGTCCGCCGCCGCCAGGCCTGTGCGGCCGCCGCCGGATCCGGGATGAGCGGCTTCAGGCGCACATCCTGCGGCGCCTCACCGACGATCGCCGCGTCGAGCTCGCCAGCGAGGAGCATCCCGGCCATGTCCCGGCCCGCTGGCGCCCGCTCCACGTTGGGTGGGTCGCGGAACTCCGCGACGTGGGGCTCTTCGAAGGTCACCCATTTCACCCGCTCCAAGTCGACGCCGTGGTCGTCGGTGAGGATCCCGCGGATCCAGGTCGCCGTGGTGACCGAGTACGAGCGCAGCCCGACCCGGCAGCCCGCGAGGTCGCCGGGCGCGAGCGCGCCTCGCCCGGCGTCGTACACGATCAACGGGTGCTGGAAGCGCGCCGTGATGACCGCTGGCAACAGCACCAGCGGCTTCCCGTACGCCTTCGCGAGCAGGAACGTCACGAGGGCCAGCTCCGCGACGTCGAATTCGAGCTGGCGCACCACGCGCTTGAAGGCGCTGTGCGGCGGCTTCACGTCGGCGAAGTCGAGGGCGACGCGCGGCGAGGTCACTTCACCGTTCTTGAGGGCCCGGGTCACCGGGTAGTCCCCGAGCAACGCGCGCAGTCGGGTCCGCCCGTCAGGGCATTCTGCCCGCATCGCACGCCGGCCCGGACGCGTCCCGGATCTTCCGGGCGAGCCCGTCGTGACCGCCCGCCATGTCAGTCCGCCGGGCCGTCGACGTACCGGAGACCCCGGTCGGCGAGCGCCTTGCGCATCCCGTAGATGTCGAGCCCGAGCTCGCCCTGCTCGAGGCGGGCCCGCGTCGCCGCCTCCTTCTCCTCGCGCGCCTCGCCTGCCCTCGCCACCGCCACCGCATCGACCCGCCGCACGACCACGACTCCGTCGTCGTCGGCCACGACGACGTCGCCGGGCACCACCTGGACGCCGGCGCAGACCACCGGCACGTTGACCGAGCCGAGGCTCGCCTTGACCGTGCCCTTCGCCGAGACGGCTCGGGACCAAACGGGGAAGGCCATCTGGGTGATCTCGTTCGCGTCGCGGCACCCCATGTCGAGCACCACGCCCTTCGCGCCGTGGGCCTTGACCGAGGTGGCCAGGAGCGCCCCGAACGCGCCGTCCGTGTTCTCGCTCGAGCAGGCGACCACCAGGACGTCGCCCGGCTGCAGCACCTCGACCGCGACGTGGATCATCCAGTTGTCGCCCGGGTGGCAGAGCACGGTCACCGCGCTGCCCGCGATCCGCGCGCCACGCCACAGGGGCCGTATGTACGGCTGCATGAGCCCGGCGCGCTCCTGGGCCTCGTGCGCCGTGGCCACGCCGAGGCGCTCGAGGACGGCGATGGTGTCCGAGTCGGCGCGGTGAATGTGGCGGACGACGAGCCCGCTCACGTCGGCTCCAGGAGCGACGGGTCACGGAGCACGATCTCCTGCCCCGGCACCGGATGGGCGACGGCGTCCTCCAGCGTGTGGGCCGGGCGCCATTCTTCCCTGGGCCGCACCCGCCCGTCCAGCCCGACCTGGTCCACGCTCCAGTAGATCTCGAGGTGGTGACCGTCCGGGTCCAGGAACTCGACCGCGATCTGGGCCCCGGCCCGCCGCCGGCCCTGGAACACGATCGGCACGCCGTGCTCCCGGAGATGCCTCCGGGCCCGGAACACCTCCTCGAGCGCGGCGACCTCGAGCGCGAAATGATGCAGCTCGCGCTTCTCGGAGGGCGCCGGCATGCCGCCGACGAGCGCGAGGCCGTGGTGGTCGGCGTTGTAGCGCAGGAACACCATGCCGCCGGGGACCATGTCCTCGGGGTACACGTCCGAGACCCGGAAGCCGAGCACCTGCGTGTAGAAATCGACCGAGCGCTGCAGGTCCGAGGCCCGGATCACGACGTGGCCGAGCTTCTTCAGCTCGAACGGCAGGTGGGCGGGAGTGACTGTGTTCCGCAGCCTGTCGACGTCCATCGCCATCGCCCCCCTCGCGCCGGCGCGGCGCCCGCTATCCTGAGGCGATCGGATCGGTCCCGTGTCGCGAGCCGCCGGGTCCCCGGCGGGCGGAGTCCCGGAGTGGCTGGAGTGTAGCGCGCCCCTGCGGGGCTCGGCAACGGGGCGGGGGCCCGCGGTCGGGCGGAGCGGCGGCGGGCCCCGGGCCGGCGGGGCCGCTGACGGAGCGGGCCGGCGCGCCGGGGGGGCGCGGCGGGGTAAAGACGCAAGCCGGTGATGCGGCCGTTGCGGTGTCCGGCAGGGGTAACAC
>CAZDYT010000190.1:0-7250 GCA_964509395.1 uncultured bacterium | reverse complement strand
CGTACTCGACCTCGATCAGGTGCATCGCGCGCTCGGCCGTCTCCTCGTCCACCGCGGCGACCGCCGCCACGGGATCGCCCACGAAGCGGACCTTCTCGATGCAGAGCGGCTCCTCGTCCTGGCTGACCGGCATGATGCCGAACTTCACCGGCGGGAGGTCCTTCCCGGTGACGACGGCGTAGACGCCCGGAAGCGCCGCGGCGCGGCGCGTGTCGATCCCTCTGATCAGCGCGTGCGGGTGCTGGGCCCGGAGAATCTTCGCGTACGCCATGCGCGGCAGGAAGAGGTCGTCGGCGAACCTGGTCTCGCCCGTCACCTTGCTCCAGGCGTCGACCTTGGGGAGGGGCTTCCCGACGACCGAGAGCTCGCCGGCACCCGGCAAGCCGGGCCTCTCGACGGGACCCATCAGCGCGCCCCCGCCATCCGGCCCGCCGCCAGCTCCACCGCGTCCAGGATCTTCGTGTAGCCGGTGCACCGGCAGAGGTTCCCCGCCAGCGCGACGCGGATCTCGTCGCGCGTCGGCCGGGGCGCGTGGTCGAGCAGCGCCCTGGCGGTCAGGAGGATCCCCGGCGTGCAATAACCGCACTGGGCCGCCCCCAGCTCGGCGAACGCCTGCTGGAGCGGATGGAGGCCGGCCGGTCCGGCGAGGCCTTCGACCGTCAGGATCTCGGCGTCCTGACACTCGACCGGCAGCGCCAGGCAGGACAGCACGGGCTCCCCGTCCACGAGCACGGTGCAGGTGCCGCACTCGCCGAGCTCGCAGCCGTGCTTCGTCCCGGTGAGCCCCAGGTCCTCGCGGAGGACCTCCAGGAGGGTCTTCTGGACGGGGACCGCGACCTCGCGGCGCTCGCCGTTGACCGTGAGGGAGATGAGGGTGCGCAGGGCCACGCTCCGGATCATGGGTTTAGGGCCAATGAACTATAGTTAATGAATACTAAACTGCCGACGCGCCTGTCAAGCCCGTCTTTGGAGGCCGCCTGGTCCCAACCGACCTGGGGCAAGCGCCCTCAGGGCAGCTTGGGCGGCGAAAGACTTGCGGGACGCCGTCCGAGTCGCTGGTCCAAATCGAGGGGCCGCAATTACGTGCCGGCAAACGGGTCCGTCCTGTCGGTCGGACGGACCAGACCTATAACCTGGAAGACTCCGAGCCGCACGACTTCCTGAAGAGCTGCTTTTGGATTGGGGTAAGCTAGGGCGCGAGTGCCGGGGGTGCTGATTCCCCGGCGAATCGCGCACTCTGAGGCGGGTGGAGAGGTCGTGGAGACGCCGCTGCTCGAAACCATCGGGCTCCGAAAGCGCTTCGGGGGCGTGAAGGCCGTGGACGGGGTCGATCTGCGCGTCCGGGACGGAGAGCTCCTGGCCATCATCGGCCCGAACGGCGCGGGCAAGACGACGCTGTTCAACCTCCTCACCGGCATGCTGCGACCCGAGAGCGGACGGATCCTCTTCGCCGGCCAGGAGATCACCCGCTGCGCCCCGTCGGAGATTGCGCGCCTGGGGATCGGCCGGTCCTTCCAGCTGATCAGCATCTTCCCGGAACTCACCGCCTACGAAAACGCGCTGGTCGCCGTTCTGTCCCACCTGGGCCTGGCCGCACGCCCCCTGGCGTCGTTGAAGAAGGCCCGGGACGCGCACGCGAGGACCGTGGAGCTACTCGAGCGCGTGGGGCTGCGGGCGGAGGCCGACCAGCCCGGAGGGAGTTTGTCGCGGGGCAATCAGAAGCGGCTCGATCTCGCCATCGCGCTCGCCGGGGAGCCGAGGCTCTTGTTGCTCGACGAGCCGACGGCCGGACTCGCGCCCGGGGAGACTGCGGAGATCACCGCCCTGCTCGATCGGGTCATCGAGGAAGCCGGGATCACCATCCTGTTCTCGGAGCACGACATGAAGGTCGTCTTCGCCGTCGCATCCCGGATCGCGGTGATGCATCAGGGGCGAATCATCGCCGACGGGAACCCGGAGGCGGTCCGCCTGGATCCGGGCGTCCAGCAGGCGTACCTCGGCAGGACGAGCGGACACGCCGCGGGCCCCGGGGGGCGGCGCGCGCCGTCCCGCCCAGGGCCCGAATGAGCGTGCTCGGCTCGCGGTTACCCTTTCGCGCGGAGCTTCAGGATCTCCTCCATGGGCTGGGCGACGAGCTGCCCCGGCGTGTCCTTGATGTCCGTCAGGTGAACGCCGAAGGGGAGCTTGTCGGTTCGCTTCGTCACCCCCCAGGGCACATCGCGAATGGCTTGATGGTCCTCCTTGCGGATGGACGACCGGTAGGCCGGGGTCTCGAACTCGAGTCCCTCCAACGCGGTGACCACCGCGTCGACGTCGGTCGTCCCCGCCTTCTCGACGCCCTGCTTGTAGACGTGGACGGCGGCGTAGGTGTCGTGGGCCGTGACGTGCGGGTACTCCCCCCACCGCTTCACGAAGCGGTTGACGAAGTCGCGGTTCTTCTGGGTGCTGGGATGCTCGAACCAGTAGCCGTGGGAGGCGGACCAGAGCCCCTCGGGGATGGTCTTCCCCAGGGCATAGAAAATGTCGGTCGAGAGCCCGGCCTCGGTGGCGAGCGCGACCTTCTCGAAGAAGTTGTACTGGACCGCTTGCTTGATGAAGTTGACCATGTCGCCGCCCCAGAGGGGGCAGTAGACGGCCTCCGGCTTGGCGTCCAGGATCTTCACGATGTGGCTCGCATAGTCGCCGGCCGCGAACTTCGGCCACGCCTGGACCTCGAGCACCTGGACGTCCGGCTTCACCTTCTTCAGATGGGAGACGAAGGCGTCCCAGGATTCGTGGCCGTAGGCGTAATCGGGGCCGATGACCGTCCACTTTTTCCAGGGCTGATCCCTCAGGCGGTAGGCGCCGGCCGCCGCGAGCTGGTAGGAGTTCGGCTTGGTCCGGAACGTGTACTTGGTGAACTTCTCGTTGGTCACCGACGGTACCGACGCGCAGGGGATGATGAGGATCGCCCGGAGCTCCGGCAGGAGCGCGCATACCTGGACGGCCACGCCACTGTGGTTGACGCCGATGATGACATTGGCCCCCCACTCCAGCGCCAGCCGCCGGGTCTTCCGGGCTCCCTCGGCGGGTTTCGACTCGTCGTCCTCCATCTGGTACTCGACCTTCCGCCCCAGGATCCCGCCGGCCTGGTTGATCTCCTCGGCCGCCATCGCGAGGCCCTGCTGGGTCGCCTTCCCCCAGGCACTCACGACGCCGGAGAGCGAGCCGAGGCCTCCAATCTTGATCGGGCCCTTCTCCGACGCGTAGACCTTTCGGAGGACAGACGGCCCTCCGAGGCTGCCAAGGCCAGCCCCGCCCAGGATCGTCAGGATCTCCCGCCTGGATACCCCTGGGGCTCCGTTCCGCACACGCTGTCCCGCCATGCCCGTTACCCCCTTTCCCGCAGGGCCCCGACCGCGACGCGGTCGCCCGCACGCGGTCTTGCCCGGATCACGCGCCCCCTGGCCACCTGCCAGGCAAAGCCAGCGAGGCCGCCCGGCAGCAAGAGCACCAATACTATTAACACCGCTCCCAGCGAGATCATCCAGAACTGGGTATAGGCCGCGATGATGTCCTTGATGAAGATGAAGACCGCCGCCCCGACCGCCGGGCCCAGGAACACGCGGGTCCCCCCGAGGAGGCTCATGAGGATCGGATCCGCGGAAGTGGTCCAGTACACCGCCTCGGGGGTCACCGCCCGCTGGAAGGGGGCGAAGAGCGCGCCTGCCAGCCCGGAGAGGGCCCCAGAAACGACGAACGCCGCCAGGCGATAGCGGCGCACGCGAACCCCGACCAGCTCCCCCCGGACGGGGTTCTCGCGCAAGGCCTGGAGGACGAGGCCGAACGGGGAGTTGACCACCTTCCAGAGGAGCGCAAGCCCGCCCGCGACGATCAGCAAGGCGAAGTAGTAAAACCCGACGGCCGACCCGAGGTCCAGCGTGAGGCCGAGGAACCTGAGCGGCGGGCGCGGGACCATGTCCAACCCGTCGCTCCCCCCGGTCACCTCGTTCCAGTGCCAGACGACGGAGTGGAGGATCTGGGCGAAGGCCAGGGTGAGCATGGCGAAGTAGATCTCGTCGAGCCTCACGCAGAAGTACCCGATGACCAACGCGGCCAGTGCCGCCAAGGCGACTCCGACCGGGATCGCCACCAGGATCGAGAGGCCGAGATCGCGTAGGAGGAGCCCGGCGGCATACGCGCCGAGGCCGAAGTAGGCCGCGTGGCCGAAGGAGAGGAGGCCGGCGTAGCCAAAGAGGAGGTTGAAGCTCGTGGCGAAGAGGCCGAAGATCAGGGTCTCGGTCGCCAGCAACAAGTAGAACCGGGGTAGGAGGAGCGGCAGGCTCAGCATGAGCACGACCGCCGTCCCGCCGAGCAGGAGCCCTGCCCCGCGCCGGAGGCGCGCGGGACCGATCCCGGACGCGTCCCCGGTCACGTGGCCTGCCCCAGAAGCCCTCGCGGGCGGATGATGAGGACCACCGCCATCAGCATGAACATGAACGCCATGTGAAACCGCGGGATGAAGAGGACGCCGAAGGCCTCTAGCTGGCCGATCAGGAAGGAGCCGACGACCGCCCCCGGGAGACTCCCCAGGCCGCCGATGACGACCACCGCGAAGGCTTCGACGATGATCCGCACCGCCATGTCGAGCGACAGGGAGCCCAGGGGACCCGCCAGGGCTCCCCCCAGACCGCCCAGCCAGGCGCCCAACGCGAAGACCCCCGTGAACAGGCGGGGAACCGGGATCCCCAGGGCAGCCGCCATCTCCCGGTCCGCGGCCGCCGCCCGGATCAAGATCCCGGCGCGAGTCCGCCGGAGGAGGCCCCAGAGCCCTGCAGCAACGAGCAGGCCCGCGACGATGATGAAGAGGTTGTACCTCGGGAAGCCTCGCCCGAGGATGAGAACGGCACCTGAGAGGAGGGGCGGATAGGGGATCGAGTAGTAGCCCATCCCCCAGATCATCTTCACGAGGTCGGTGACCACTAGGATGACGCCAAACGTGAGCAGCAGCTGATAGGCGACGGGCCTCCGGTACACCGGGCGCAACAGGAGGAGCTCCGTCAGGCCGCCGAAGACGGCGACCAGGAGTGGGGCGATGAGGAGCGCGACCCAGAAGTCCCCGGAGACCGCGAGAGCCTGATAGGCGAGGTACGCCCCGAGCATGTACAGCGTCCCGTGGGCGAAGTTCAGGACCCCGAGGACGCCGAAGATCAGCGAAAGCCCCGAGGCGATCAGGAAGAGCACCATCCCGAACGTCAGGCCGTTCAGGAAGAAGAGAACGAACGAGGAGAGCTCCATAGCGCGTCGCTTCGGGTCGCGTTGCGTCGCTCGGGCCTGCGGCGGCCGGCGCCGGCCATGTCAGACCGCCAGATACTCCTGTCGCAGCCGCTCGTCGGCCTGGAATAACGCCACTGGCCCGTTCCAGACGACCTGCCCCTTCTGAAGAATATAGACGCGGTCGGCCAGAGCGAGCGCGAAGGCTACGTTCTGCTCGGCCAAGAGGATTGTCAACCCCTCCGCCTTGAGTCGCGTGATCTGCGTTTCGAGATGGTCGACCACCAGCGGGGCGAGTCCCTCGGATGGCTCGTCGAGCAGCAGAAGCTCGGGGTTACCCATCAAGGTGCGCGCGATCGTCAGCATCTGCTGCTCGCCACCAGACAGAGAGCCGCCCCGGCGGCCTCTCAGCTCGCGAAGCGCTGGGAAGAGGTCGAAGACGCGCTCGGTCGTCCACGGGCCTTCCCCCTTCCGGGCGACGTCGAGATTCTCCCACACTGTGAGATCGGCGAAGATCCGTCGGTCCTCGGGCACGAACCCGACGCCCAGTCGCGCGACGTCGTGGGCCGCCAGGCCGGTGATGTTTCCCCCCTTCCAGCGGACGAGGCCCCACTGCGGCGGGGTCAGCCCCATGACGGTCCGTAGCGTCGTCGTCTTCCCCACACCATTTCGCCCGAGGAGACACACACACTCCCCGCGGTCCACCTCGAGCGAGACGCCGTGGAGGACCTGCGACAGGCCATACGCCGTATAGACCTCCCGGACTTCAAGGATCACCGCCGCTCCCCGAGATCCACGCAGGACACTCCCGAGCGGCGCCGAGGCGAAGCCCCATGCCGAATGGCTCAGCCCGCGTCCGTCTCCCCCGGGCGCTTGAGCCTGCCGCCCGGCCGGAGGTTGACGATGGCCTCCGGGAACAGCTCGGCCAGCCACTGGACGATGTCGTGGACGGTCATGATCCCGAGCGGCCGCCGGTCGGCGTCGACGAGCGGGAGGGTCCGGTAGCCGGCGTTGTGCAGCCGGTTGATGGCGTAGGAGATCAGGTCGTCGGGGGCGAGCGCCTCCGGGTCACGCGTCATGACCTCGCCCAACCGGGTGTGGCGGGGGTCCCGACCCGGCACCGCGACCCGCCTGAGCACGTCGCGCTCCGTGAAGATGCCGATCAGGCGGCCCACCGCGTCGACGATCACGACCGCGGCCCGCCGCTTCTCCGCCATCTGGGTGATCGCCTCGTGCACCGTCACGTCTTCGCGCAGCTTGATGGGCTCGCTGGGGGCGAGGAGCTTGACCGTGTCGCTGAGCAGGGCGCCCTCGAGCTTGTGAAAGTCGGTCTCCAGCGACTCCGAATACTCGTCGTGGTACTCGCTGACGTCCGTCATCGGCGTCTCCTCACCGCGGCCGGAGAGTCCGCAAACACGAACGCCGCCGCCGGCCACCGGGATGGTCCACGAGGGCGTCGAAAGGTTGTCCGGGGACCCGATTCAGGGGCATCCCCATCCCCCCCGAAGGCCGGACACATGCGTGTTGAGGAGACTCTATGCCGACACGAGCGGGCGGTCAACGCGATAATTGAGGGCCTGTCCGGCCGGAGCCGCCTGGCGGGTCGCCGCGGTTTTTGGTGCGGCAGGGGGGCCCGGGCCGCATACAATGCGGCCGTGCGTCATCAAAACCGCGCAGCGGGCCGCCACGGAACGTCCCACCGGACCTACGCGGTGGCACTGGGGCTCCTCGCTTTTCTGTTCTTCCTGCGATGACCGAGCCCGACGTCACGCTGACCGACTATGGCCTGGCGGTCGAGTGCGCGCTCTTCGCCTGCCTCCTGGAGCGGCCCGGCGCCCGCCGAGGGCCGCTCCGAGCTTGGTTCGTCCTCTTCTTCGGCTCGGCCGGGCTGGCGGCGCTGGCCGGCGGGACGGTGCACGGGTTCTTCCTCGACCCGGCGACCGCCGGGGCGCGCGCCCTGTGGCCGCTGACCCTCCTCGCCAGCGGCGCCACCGCCG
>CAZDYT010000189.1:0-7252 GCA_964509395.1 uncultured bacterium | reverse complement strand
ATCTCATCGTCAAGGCTCTGGAGGCCTACCTGGCCGATGCGGCCGATTACCAGGTGGCCTTAGACCGGCTGCGGGACAAGGACGACCCCGTGATCTCTGCGGCTGCGCTACGGAAGCGACTTGGCCGCAAAGATTGAGTACAAGGCTTCCGTCGCGAAGGATCTTCGGAAGCTCGACCGGGCCGCCGCGTTGCGGATCCTCCAGAAGGTGGAGGATACGCTTGCCGCCGAGGGCCATCAGGGGCAGGCCCTTTCGGGAGAGTTCGCGGGGCTGTACCGCCTTCGCGTCCGGGAGTACCGGGTCATTTACGTGCGGACAGACGAGGGGTATCTCGTCCTTCGCATCGGCCACCGGCGCGACGTCTACCGGAAGGGGCGACCTGAACCCGGCTGACGCCCGCGTTCGAGCGCTTGCAGAGAGACTCGGTCTGCGCCCGCTCCGATGGCGCGTCTTCCGCGGTGGCGGCCTCGCGCTGGGTCGCCGCGTCGAGGGTCACCGCCTGCGGCTCGAGCGGCGCTGGCTGCTACGCGCCGTATTTGGGCGGCGAGTACGGCGCGAACGCCCGGATCGTCCGCCCCTCCCGGAATCGGGTGACGCTGAACTCGCCGGCGTCCAGCCCGTCCGGATACCGGCCGGTGAGAATCACCTCGCTGATGACGTCGCCGGTGACCGGCGCGTGCTTGAAGCCGTGACCGCTCCACCCGCAGTCGAGATAGAGCCCCGGGACCTCGGGCACCGGCCCCAGCACGGGCTGGTGGTCGGGCGTCTCGTCGTAGAGAGCCGCGTAGCCGCCGCGGGAGAGGCCGCGCTCCATCACGGGGAAGCGACGGGCGATCGCCTCGGTCGTCTTGACGATCTCCTCGAAATCGGCCGCCTCGTTGTACCGGTCCGGGTCGGCGACCTCGGCGTAGCGCGTGATGCCGTAGAGCGTGAGGTCGCCGTGATCGGGCCGGCAGTACGTCCCCTGGATCAGGTCGTAGACGGCCGGATGTGTCGGGAACTCCGGCGGGCGGCGGAAGACGATCATCTGGTGGCGCCGAGGTTCGATCGGGATCTCGACGCCGAGCGGCGACGTCAGCCGATTCGCCCAGAGGCCCGCACAGACGACCACGACCGGCGCGTCGATTTCGCCCTTCGTCGTGCGGACGCCCGTCACCCCGCCGCCGGCCGTCCTGATGGACGTGACCTCGGTGTCCTGCAGGATCCGGGCGCCGAGCTCGCGCGCCCGATGGGCGTAGGCGCTCGTCGTGAGCGCGGGATCGGCACACCCGGAGTGCTGCTCGTAGCAGGCGGCCCCGATGTCGTCGATCGCCATCGCGGGAATCAGGGTGTTCAGTTCGTCGAGCGCGATCATGCGCACCCGGGCGCCGAGCTCACGCGCCCGGGCGACGCCCTTCTCCATCACCGCCCGGTCCGGCTCGCCGACGAACTGGACCCAGCCGATCTCGCTGTAGCCGCACTCGTCCCCGACGATCTCGTTCCAGTGCCGATAGATCTCCGCCGATCGATTGGCGGAGACGGTGAGGTAGTCGTGGGCGTAGTGGCGACGGACGACCGCCGTCGAGCGACCGGTCGGACCGGACGCGAGGAACTTCTTCTCCAAGAGCGCCACCCGACCGGCGCCCTTGCGCGCCAGGTGGTACGTGACGGACGCGCCGTGCACGCCGCCGCCCACCACCACGACGTCGGCGGTTCGCGGCATGTCGGTCATCGCTGTCGCCCCGCGCCGGCGAGCATGCCCCCGCCGGCCTGGCTCCCGCCGGGGGCGGGGACCCAGCCCTGACGCTCGCGCCAGTCCGGCGGGGTCCCGGCGAAGCGGCCGAGGCGCAGCGGGCTCAGGTCGGCGAAGAGGCACCGGCCGTGCAGGACGAGCTCGCTGATCCCTTTTCCGACCGCCGGGGACAGGCCGAAGCCGACGCTGGACATGGTGGCGACGATGAGGTTGTCCGGGTCGCTCAGGCGGTCGACGACGGGGATCCCGTCAGGGGTGTTCTCGACGACTCCAGCCCAGCTCCGGATCACGCGGAGATGCGCCGCGCCGGGGAACAGCTCCGCGAGACGGCGGGCCAGGTTCCGGACCAGCGGAGTGCTCGGCCTCTCGGACGTCGCCACGTCGGTCGCGTCGATCCACTCGTGGGGCCCGCCGCCGTAGGCGAGGTTGCCCCGCAGGGTCTGCCGGCCGTAGAGGCCGTTCCCGTCGACGCCTCCCCGGAACATGAGCGGCATGGGCTCCGTGATGATCATCTCGACCCGGGCCGGGGCCAGCGGCAGACCGGCTCCGACCATGGCCGCCAACCGTCCCGTCTGGGGACCGGCGGCGGCGATGACGACGTCGGCCCCGAACGTCCCGCGAGTGGTCTCGACCGCCGTGACCCGCCCGGCGGCGGCCTCGAGACCGGTGACCGCCGTGTGCTGGTAGATGCGGCCTCCGAGGTCCTGGAGGGCCCAGGCGTACGCCTGAACCGTCCGCTGGGGATTGGCGTGGCCACCGAAGTGCAGGTAGGTCCCGCCGATCGCGTTGTCTCCGACGACGGGCACCAGCTCTTTGAGCTGCCTCGTGTCGAGAACATCGGTCCGGAATCCGCGCTCCGCGGCGATCTCGGCACTCCGCCGGCACAGCGCCAGCTGCGCTTCGGTGAGGGCGACGCGGATCCGGTTCGGCTGATACTCGGTGGGATACCCCAGGAGCTCGTCCATCTGGGGCCAGAGGCGCTGCTCCTCCAGCCCGAAGGGGCTGTAGACGTGGGTCGCCCCGCCGCCGTTGCGCCCGGAGGCCTCCCACCCGACGATGTCCTTCTCCAGCACGAGCACGTCGACGCCCGCCCTCGCGAGCCACCATCCGGCGCTGAGTCCCGTCACGCCGCCGCCGATGATCACCACTGACGCGCCCGCGATCCGTGTCATGGACTCACGCTCCCCCGGCGCGTGCCACCTGGGTCTCACCCTGGGCCCGCGTCCGGCCCGCGCTCACTTGTCGGCCTGGAGCGGGGGCTCGCCGCGCGCCGGTCCCGTCGGCTCCCCGGACGCCGGGACGCCCTTCCAGTGCGGGCCGAACTGCGTCGGGATCCCGAACCACGTGACCCACGCGTCCCGCACCTCCTGCGGCTCGTCATGGGCCCACAGCACGCCGAGCGGCAGTGGGCGCACGGGCGGCCGGTAGCTGGCCAGAGGGATCCCGGAGACGGGCGTCCGCGCCTCGGCCGCCAGCAGCAGCGCGACCTGCTCCCGGCATCGCCGGCCCTGGCAGGGTCCCATGCCCACCCGTGTCAGGCGCTTGATCTGGTCAGGGTGGACCGGCCCATCCAGGAGCAAGGTGCTCAGGGTCCGGGCGCGCATCGCCTCCGAATGCCACCCGAGGTACCGAGGGGGCTGCACCTCCGCGAGCTCCCGCCGCGTCACCTCCTCGCACTGGCAGATGTAGACGTCCCACCCGCCGGTGTTGATCAGGGACCGGAGCCATCGCTGCCAATGGCTGTGCACCTCCCGGGGCGCCGAGCCGCTCACACGCCGGAGTTCCGCCCGCAGCGCCTGGGCCCGGCCGGGGTCGATCGCGCCCAGCGACTCCGCCGCCGCAATCCCCGCCAGCCGGCCCTGATCCCGGGCGATGTCCACGTCCGTCAGCATGCCCTCATGAAACCCCGCGCAGTCACCCGCCACGAACACAGTCGGCACGCTCGTCCGCATCCACTCGTCGGTCTCGGGAACAAATCCGCCCAGCTCGGATCGGAACGACAGGCGGCAGCCGAGCAGGTTCAAGAGCTCGACGTTCGGCACGAGCCCGATGCCGAGGCAGATGCTGTCGCAGGCGATTTCCATCTCGCTCCCGGCGATCGGCATGAGGTCCCCATCGAGCCGGACCAACACGATGGACTCGACCTCGCCGGTCCGGCCGCGGGCCTGCTTCACCGTGTGGGCGGTGTAGAACCTCACGCCCTTGTCTTCCAGCGCCCGGCGGAGCGCCGCGTCGCCGCGTACCTCGGGCGAGACCTCCACCACGCCCGCGACCTCGAGCCCGTGCTCCAGCGCCAGGGCCGCCGTCCGGAGCCCCAGGGTCCCCGAGCCCAGCACCACCATCCGCTGCGACACCAGCGCTCGGTAGCGCGTCATCAGGGAGAAGGCACCGTTGGCGCCCATGGTCCCCGCCTGCTCCCATCCCGCGAAGGCCATCCCGAGGTCCCTGGCGCCCGCCGCGACGACGAGCCGGTCGTAGCCGATCAACCACGACCGCTCCTGGTCGGCGAGACCCAGCATCGGCCCCCGAAGCTCTCGCACGGTCGGACCGTTCGGGAAGGCGCCCCACACGTACGTGCCTACCTGCACATCCACGCCGGCTTCATGGGCCTCGACGAGCGCGGGGTTCGCCTCCACCACCCGCGCCAGCATCAGCGCCCGGTTCCTGAGCGCCGGATGGAGCCGCTGGCCGAAGCAGAGCGGCACGTCCATAGCCATCATGTCGTTGTCGACGGGGTTCTCGTCGAGGAGCACCACGTCCACGCCGGCCTTGGCCGCGGCGAGCGCCGCGGCGACCCCGGCGGCGCCCGCCCCGACCACCACCAGCGGCACGCGCCGCTCCACCCGGGGCGCCTTGCCGGCGACGGACTTCGGATCGACTCCTGTGGTTACCGGGGGGTCCACGTCGGTCGGCAGCCCTCCGTCGGCGGATTGCACCCGCGGCGCCGTGCCCGGCCCAGCGACGCGCGCCGGGGCACCGGCCCGCGCAGCATCATAGACCACCGCCGTCCCGTGCGGCAACGGACAGCGCGTCCCGGGCTTCCGAAGCGTCCGGGGCGTCGGCTCCGCCCGCCGCCGCGGGGCGAGTCGGCGCGGCCGGGGCGAGCCCGTGGCGACGGGCGATTCCGAGGGGATTGACACGTCAGATCGAAGTGACCATGATAGTCACATGAAGACGACTGGCATAGCGGACCTCAAGGCCCATCTGAGCCGATACCTCGATCAGGTCAAGAGCGGACAGGAGGTCGTGATCACCGAGCGCGGCCTCCCGATCGCGAAGCTCGTGCCCCTCCATACCGGGGAACGACGGGATTCCCGGCGCGAGCACCTCGCGAGAGCCGGCCTGCTGCAGTTAGGCACGGGGCGAGTCCGAGCCTCGCTCCTCAAGCCGCCCCACGGGCCCCTGGCCGGTAAGGATGTCCTCAGAGCGCTGTTGGCCGAACGAGAGCAGGGGCGCTGAGTGTTTTGGGACAGCTCGGCCATCGTCCCGATCCTGCTAGCCGAAGCCCGTTCGGCAGTCATGGCCTCCCTGCTCCGATCCGACCCGGAGTTTGTGCTCTGGTGGGCGAGTCCGGTGGAGTGTCAATCGGCCCTCTATCGCCTGCACCGCGAGAATCGATTGTCTCTCACCCTGCTGGACCCGGCCCTCCTGAGACTCAAAGGAGTCGTCGAGGACGCCGATTTCATCGCGCCGACGACCAGGGTTCGCGAGCGGGCGGGCCGCCTGCTGGCCGCCCACCCCCTCCGGGCGGCCGACGCGCTGCAGCTCGCAGCCGCGCTCGTCTGGTGCGACGAGACCCCTCGGGGCGACCGGTTCGTTTGCCTGGACGAGCGCCTCAGAAACGCGGCCCGCCGCGAGGGCTTCGCCGTCCTGCCGACTTAACCCCGGTCTGCGGATCTCGCGCGCCTCCCCGGCCCATCTCCCCTCGCCTCTCAGCCCGACCGAGGCCGTCAGACCTGACCGGCTTGCCGCTCTGTCCCCTCCGCGCTGCTTGTCTCACGGGAACGTCGTCGTCTATTATCAGCCGAACGCGAAGGTGGCGCGGGCGCGAGCTTCGCGGTCGACGGGCGGCAGGTCCTGACGGTCGACGCGTTCGGCTCGCCCGAAGTCCGGGGCCGGCAGCCCTCGAAGTGTCCGTCCGCGCGTCCTCTCGGAAAGGCGGGCCAAGGGGGGAACCTGCTCAGGGCGGATCCGCCGGCGGCGGACTGGGATGGCGTCTGGCGCTTGTTGCAGAAGTGAGGTCAGTGACGCGCGTTCAGCACCCTGCGAGAGCCACTGGGTTGAAGCGTGCGCTCTCGCCGCATCGCGGAAGGAGTCGGCATCGATGATCACCGAACAGGGCCGAGCGCTGGCGACGCGCTCCCGGATCCACCAGCTCCGCGTGCCGAACCTCAACGAGATCGACTTCGCGCGGCTCCGGGCCGGACGGCTGGCGCGGCTTCAGCTCATGATGAAGCGCTACGACCTGCCGGTCTGCCTCTTCTACAACCCGGCGAACATCCGCTATGCGACGGGAACCGACGTCATGGGCGTCTGGACGGCCGGCACGTTCTCCCGCTACTGCATCGTGCCGGCCGAGGGCGCGCCGATCCTCTTCGAATACAAGGGCTCGATCCACGTCTCCCAGAAGCTCCTCAGGGACGTGCGCCCGGCGTACACGTGGCAGTTCGGCGGCTCGGAGGCCCGCGAGAAGGCGCGGGAGTGGGCGGCATCCGTCCGCTCCCTGCTGAAGGAGCTCGGCCTCGAGCGCGCGCGGCTCGCCATCGACAAGCTCGACACGCTCGGCTTCCTTGCGCTCCAGGAGGAGGGGATCCCGCTCGCCGACTCGAGTCCGGCGACCGTGGATGCCCGCGAGGTGAAGACGGCCGAGGAGATCGAGCTGTGCACGATCAACGGCGCGATCGGCGACGCCATCCTGGCGGAGTTCGAGGCGGCGATCCGGCCGGGCGTCCGCGAGTACGAGCTGCTCGCGGTCCTCGCTCACGCGCTCCTCAAGCGCCACGGCGAGTTCCTCTTCACCCGGCTCGTCGCCTCCGGCACCAACACGAACCCCTGGATGAGCGAGGCCCACGACAAGCTGGTCATGCCCGGGGATCTCGTCGGGGTCGACACCGACGCCAACGGCTACGAGGGCTACGTCATCGACGTCTCACGGACGTTCCTCTGCGGCGACACGCCCTCGCCCGAGCAGCGGGAAGCCTACCGGGTCGCCTACGACTGCGTCACCGGCATGGTCGAGCTGGTCCGGCCCGGGATGACGTTCGAGGAGTTCGCCTCCCGGGCTCCCAGGCTGCCGGAGGCGTACCGAGCCCAGCGCTACCCGACGATGGTGCACCAGGCGGGCCTCGAGGACGAGGGGCCGGGAATCCCCTACCCCGACGACGACCGCGGCCCACGCCGGATCATGCCGCAGCGCGAGATCAAGGAGGGCATGGTCCTCTGCCTCGAGTGCTCCGCGGGGAAGGTCGGCCCGGCCTTCGGCGCGGCCGGCGTTCCGGGCGCGGCGCCTTCCGGCTTCGT
>CAZDYT010000188.1:4597-7288 GCA_964509395.1 uncultured bacterium | reverse complement strand
GGCCCGCCGACGACCGAGGACGCCGGGCTGCGACGGGGATCGGCCACGGCGCTAGGTGTGGGGATTGCCGGTCGCGCCGGCCCGGCGATAAGATGGCTCCCGAGTGCGATGGCTGAGACGGATCGGCTCGCCGAGATCTACTGGGAGCTTCAGGCCGACGAGAACCCGGTCGGCCTCGAGGAGTTTCTGGGTCGGGCGGTGGCCGGGGAGCATGGACCGGTCACGCGGGAGGAGCTGCGCGAGTTCCTGCGCGCCGTCGAGGAGCGTCTCGTCTCTCGGATCGAGCGGGGGGAGGAGAGCCCGCACGACGCGACGGCCCATGAGGATCTCGTCGAGGAGACCCGTGCCTGGATCGACGACCTCATCACCAAGTTCTGCGAGGGTTGAGGGGGACCGAGCCCGGACGGCCTCGATCGCCCGCGCCACACCCGGTACCTCGATCCCACGAAGGCCGGGTGACCTCCCACCACGCGCCCCGGAACGCGCTCATCCCGGTCTTGGGGTGGCGGGCGTGCGGCTCCGCGACATCGTCGGGGCATCGTGGTCGTTTTCGGCGACCCGCGAGAGGCGGAGGTGTCAGAGTGAGCTATGAGCCGAGCGACAAGATCGGGGGGCTCAGCGAGGCGGAGCTCTCCGCCTTCCTGGCCGAGCCCTGGAACGGGCGGATCGCCACGCTCGGGCCGGACGGGTGGCCGTACCTCACGCCGGTCTGGTACGAGTTCGACCCGGCGGCGCGCGTCTTCCTGGTGGTGGGGCGCGAGCGCGCCGAGTGGGTCGGCCACATCCGGGCCAATCCCAACGTCGCCTTCCACGTGGCCGACGACGCCCATCCCCATCACACGCGCGTCCTGGTCCAGGCCCGCGCGGCGATCATGGAGGGCCCCGTGGCGCCCGCGGCGAGCCCGCGGCTCCTCGAGCTGACGCGGCGCCTCTCCATCCGGTACCTGGGCCCGGGCGGTCCGGCCTACGCGGAGCGGACGCTCGGGCGGCCGCGCGTCCTGGTGCGCCTCACGCCGACGCGCTGGCGGACGTGGACCGGCCAGGAGTGGCACCCGCGCTACCGCTGAGCCGGCCCGTGACGCTGACGGAGCGCGAGCGGCCGATGCGGGCCGGGGAGCCGGGTGAGGGGAGCCCGTAGGAGCCACCGCTTCGCGTCGCCGAGCGGCGCTCGCGTCGAGGTCGCGGGTGCCGCCAGCGCGTGGGAGTGGCGCCACCCATGGGCTTCGGCCGCGCCTTGACAGCGTGCGGCGGCGCGATGGAAGATCGTCCCAGCGAATCGCCGGATAGGAGGTCGGGGTATGACGCGCACCAGTCGAGGGCTCGGAGGCGTGGTGACCGCGGTCGGACTCCTGGCGCTCACGATCGGCGCCGGCGCGCAGGAGAAGAAGGTCGTCCGGATCTGGCACACGGAGACCGAGCCGCAGTCGGTCCAAGCTTTCCAGGGGATCATCAACGAGTTCGAGAAGCTCCACCCGGACATCACGGTGAAGCAGGAGGCGCTGGCGTGGGGCGACCTGGAACCCAAGCTGACGGCGGCCCTGGCGGCGGGCGCGCCGCCCGACGCCAGCCACGGCCAGGCGGTGACCTGCGCCTCCTTCTACGCGAAGGGGCTCCTGAGGCCCCTGGAGGACCTGGCAGACGCCATCGGCCGGGACAACATCTGGGAGGCGGTGCGGCGCCAGTGCCTCCACGACGGCAAGTACTACGGGATCCCCCACTCGGCTGCCACGTCGCTCCTGATCTACCGCAAGGACATCTTCAAGCAGAAGGGGCTGAAGCCCCCGGAGACGTGGGACGACTTCATCAAGGTGGCCGAGGCCATGATGGAGCGGGACAAGGATGGACGGGTGACCCGTTACGGCGTGTCGCTGCCGGGGGTCGGCCTGTTCATCAACATCATGGTGGGCGAGCTGACCAAGGCGAACGGCGGGCGCCTCTTCGACCTCGCGACCGGCCGCCCGACCTTCACCGAGAAGCCGGTCATCGAGGTGCTGGATTTCTACAAGAGGCTCAACGCCACCGTCTTGCCTCCCGGCTGGCTCGGCCACGGGTACCTGGACACCTTCACGAACCTGGCCACGGGGAAGGCGGCGATGCTCTATCAGGGGTACGGCCGCGGCGCGGGCCTGATCGAGAAGTACGCGCCCAAAGACATCGCCAACGTGGAGCACTTCGGCGTCATGGTCAAGCCCGTCGGGCCCTCCGGCAAGGCCACGGCCGCCCAGATCGACGCCGAGCCGTGGATGGTCTTCAAGAACGCCAAGTACCCGAACGAAGCGGTGGAGTTCCTCAAGTTCTTCTTCAAGGAGGAGCACTATATCAAGTATCTCCACTCGGTGCCGATCCACCTGCTCCCGACTCTCAAGTCCGTCCGGAAGAATCCCGCGTATCAGGCCAACGACATGGTCCGGCGGTGGAAGGAGTGGCAGGACATGCAGTACCGGTACTTCGACGCGGACCAGGCGAAGCCGACCCTGATCGTCGAGTGGTCCGATCTCGGGCTTCCCTTCGGGCTCGAGATCCTGGGGTCGGGGATCGTTCCGGACATGGTGACGGATGCCGTGCGGGGGATGCCCTCTCGGGAGGCCGCGGTCAAGGCCCAGGCACGGGCCGAGGAGCTGATCACGAAGCTGGGTTACAAGCGCTGGTAGCCACCCATCGTCGGCTTGTGTCGGCGTCCGGGACCCGTGG
>CAZDYT010000188.1:0-4497 GCA_964509395.1 uncultured bacterium | reverse complement strand
GCGATTGGTCTCCTGACGATCGCGCCCGGCCTCTTTCTCATCCTGGCCCTGACGATTTATCCGGTCGGATACTCCGTCTGGCTCAGCCTCCTCGACAAGCACTCGTTCTTCCCCGAACAGCGGTTCATCGGTGTTGAGAACTACGTCTACCTCTGGGGCGATGCGGAGTTCTGGACCAGCCTCTGGTACGGCGTGGTCTATTCGTTCTGGACCATCGTCCTCCAGATCCTGTTTGGGGTCGCCGCGGCGCTGATCCTTCACGAGTCCTTTCCGAGCCGAAACCTGGTTCGGGGGATCGTCCTTTTCCCGTACATGGTCCCCACCATCCTCGCGGTCATCCTCTGGAAGTGGCTTCTCAACGACACGTACGGGGTCCTGAACCACGTGCTGATCGCCTTCGGGATCGTCCGGGAGCCGATCAGCTGGTTGGGCGCCGATCACATCATGCTCTCGCTCATCATCATCAGCGTGTGGCAGTTCTTCCCCTTCGTCCTGCTGGCGATCCTGGCGCGCCTCCAGACGATCCCCGAGGAGCTCTATGAGGCGGCCAAGGTGGACGGGGCCCCGGCCGTCCGGCGATTCCTGCACATCACGCTGCCGCACATCCGGGGCATTCTGTTCGTGGTCATCCTGCTCCGGAGCATCTGGATGTTCACCAAATTCGACACGGTGTGGCTGATGGGGGAAGGGGCGGGGGCCGGCCGATTCATCCGGACCTTGCCCGTGTACGCCTACATGCGGACCTTCACCTACTATCAGGCGGGCCTGGGCGCCGCCCTGGCCGTGATCATGTTCGGCGTTCTCATGATTTCGACCGTGATCTACTTCCAGCTCTTCCGGGAAGAGGTGGAGATCGGATGACCGCCGGGCGGGCGCGGCGGGCGGCGGCACGCGGGCTCTTCTGCGTCGGGGCGGCGGCCCTGACCTTCCAGGCGGCGGTCCCATTTTTCTGGATGGTGTCCACGTCACTGAAACCGCCCGTTGAGGTCTTCGCCCAGCCGCCGAACTTCATCCCGAACGCGCCGACGCTGGAGAATTTCGGGCGCCTGTTCACCTCCACCAACTTTCTGATCTACTTTCGAAATAGCCTGACGGTGTCGGGGCTGGCCGTCCTGCTGACGATGGCGGCGGGCGCCGCGGGCGCGTACAGCTTGACCCGCTATCGGTACCCGGGCCGGGAGCAGATCGCGGGCGCGATTCTCTGCACCTATATGTTCGCCCCCATCATGGTGGTGATCCCGTTCTTCATCCTGATGAAGCGGGTCGGGATCGAGAACACGCAGCTCGCCCTGATCCTGGCCTTCACCTCGTTCTGCCTGCCCTTCACCCTGTGGCTCCTGCGGGCGTTCTTCGAGACGATCCCTCTGGAGCTGGAGGAGGCGGCCATGGTGGACGGGGCGAACCGGTTCCGAGCGGTCCTCTACGTGGTCCTGCCGCTGGCCCTGCCTGGATTGATTGCGACCTCGATCTTCACGTTCATCCTGGCCTGGAACGATTACATCTTTACCCGGATCCTGATCGCCTCCGACGAGCTGAAGACGCTACCGGTCGGGGTCCAGGATCTCTTTCATTCGGCCCTCATCGACTGGGGCCTGATCATGGCCGCCGGCGTGCTGATCACGATCCCGGCGCTCGCGTTCTTCATCGGGATCCAGCGGCACCTCGTCGCGGGGTGGGGGAGCGGAGGACTCAAGGGATGACGCCGGAGTTCGGATGGTCCCTCCAGGGGCGCGGCATCCTGGCCGGCCGTGAGGCCATCTCGACGCTCGCGAAGCGGGCGGAGGCCCTCGGCTACGACTCCGTGTGGGTCACCGATCGCCTGCTGATCCCGGTGCAGAGCACCTCGGTCTATCCGTACTCGCCGACCGGGGCGTTCCCGCTCGGACCCGACGAGCCGTGGCTCGAGGCGCTGACGGCGGTGACGTACCTCGCGACCATCACCGAGCGGATCCGCGTCGGCGCGAGCGTCCTGGTGATCCCGTACCGGAACCCGGTCCACACGGCCCGGGCCCTCGCCACGGCCGACTACCTCTCCGGCGGGCGCGTGATCCTCGGGGCGGGGATCGGCTGGTGGCGGGAGGAGTTCGCGGCGCTCGGGGTCCCCTTCGAGGACCGCGCGGCGCGAACGCTCGAGTACCTCCAGCTGATGAAGGCCATCTGGACCGGGCCGCGCGTCAGCTTCGAGGGGCGGTTCGTCCGGATCGCGGAGGCGGGCGGTGTCCGTCCGCACCCGGTGCGCCAGCCTCACATCCCGATCTGGATCGGCGGGCACAGCGCGGCGGCGCTCCGCCGCGTCGTCGCGGTCGCCGACGGGTGGCATCCCCTGGGCCTCCGACCGCCGGTCACGTTGTACCCGCCGGAGATGGCGGCGAAGGTGCGGGAGCTGCGCGGCCTGGCGGTGGTGGCAGGCCGCGACCCCGCCTCCCTCACGATCGCCTTCAAGGCGCCGCTCCGGTTCGACGACGCGGCCGGCCCCACGCGGACGCCGCTCGCCGGGTCACCGGCGCAGCTCGTGGAGGATCTCCGCGCGTACGTGGCGGCGGGCGTCCGGCACTTCGTGCTCGACTTCTCGGTGCCGACCGTCCCGGCGATGCTCGAAGTCCTCGAGCGCTTCGCAGCCGAGGTGCGCCCGCACGTCGGCGCCTGATACGCCGCAGGGGGCTCCGCCCTGCTTCCGCGTGTGGGGTGTGCTACCAGATCTCGGCCGGGAGCGGGAGCCCCTCGAGGTCGGCGTCGGTCAGGGGCGCCTCGGGCGTGATGCCCATCCGCGCGAGGAAGGCGTAGAGCTGGCGCAGGTGCTGGGCGGCGTGCCACGCGGTGCGCTCGAGGAGTTCGTGGCCCGTCTGAGGCCCATAGTACGTGGCGACCACGCCGTCCCACGCCCCGGGCTGGGCGAGCCACTCCGTGAGGCGCGCCCGCACCGTCCCGCCGTAGCGCGCGATGGCCGCAGCGTCGGCGAGGTCGGCGGGGGCCTCGTCCTTGAGCCATGCCTCGGGGAGAAGACGATCGGCCATGACGTCCCGGAAGGCGAGGCTCAGGCGGAAGATGTGGTAGCCGAGCTGGCGCACCGAGCGGTTGCGGCCGGGATGGGTCATGTCGAGGTGCTCGTCCGGAACCTGGCGGATCGCGCGCTCGGCGGCGGCCAGGATCCGGTCGAGACGCCGGGCCAGCTCGGTGGGCGGAAGCCGCGGCGGCTCGCGGTAGGCCACCCCCACCAGTGCCCCGGCGCCCTTCGGGTTCCAGCCGTGCACCGCGCGGTCGCCGACGACGACGGCGGGCACCCCCGGGATCCCGAGCCGGGCGAGGTCGGCGCGGGCCGCGGGCTCCGCCTCGACGTCGATCGCCTGGAACGCGATCCCCCATGACGAGAGCAACTCTCTCGTCTTGGCGCAGGAGCTTCAGCCGGGGCGGTAGTAGAGGCGGACTGTATTGTCGGCCATTTATGCTCTAACCTCCTGGGCGGTCGGCTCGGGGACTAGGCGGTTGGTTGCGTAGAGGTTGCGGCCGGTCGCGTCGTCCAGGCGGTCCACGGCCGCCTTGTTCGCTCCGGGCACGAGGTGGCCGTAGATGTCCACGGTCATCTTGATCGAGTGGTGGCCGAGCTGGTCCCGGATGTAGGCCAGGCTCTCCCCCTGGGCGATGAGGAGGCTGGCGAAGGTGTGGCGCAAGGCGTGTGGCCCCCGGTGCCGAAGCTCAGCTCGGCGGAGGAGCGGCTTCCAGGTGTTCTGCCAGAACGCCCCCGGCGTGATCGGCTGACCCTCCGGCCCGGAGAACAGCCAGGCGGACGGCTTCTGGCCGGCCACGATCGCCTCGGCCTGTTTCAGGCTGACGTGCCCCTGGAGGACCCGGCAGAGCTGCTGGCTCATGTCCACGCGCCGGACGCGGTTGTTCTTCGGCGCGTTGATCCGCCGGTCCCCGAGGGCCTTCTTCCGGCTTCCCCAGGTCCGCCGAATCCACAGCTCCCGCCGGTTGAAGTCGAGGTCATCCACCTGGAGTGTAAGGGCCTCGCCGATCCGGAGTCCAGTGCGGGCGAGCGTCAACACCAGCGGGTACGCCTCTGGCCAGTCCCGCTCAGCGGTCGCGAGTAGCGTAGAGAGCTCCTCGGCCGAGAACGCCTCGACCTCCCGGCTGCTGCCCGCGCGGCCGGCGAACTTGCCGGCCCGGGCCGCCGGGTTGCCCAGGATCAAGCCGTCTTCGACGGCCGCGTTCAGGCAGGCCCGGAGGATGTTCAACGCCCCCTTGACCCGGCTCGGCCTCAGGCCCGCGGTCAGCATCTCGCCTAAGCGGGTCTTGACCTGCTCCCGGGTGATCGCCGTGAGCGGCCGCGCCCCCAGGGTCGGGGTCCAGTGCTTTCGGAGCGCCGTCTCGTACATGTCCTGCGTGCTCGGCTTCAACTGCACGGCCACGTAGCTCTTGAGCCAGCTCTCCGCGTGCTCCGCGAACGTGGTTGGCTTCTCTCGGGTCTCGTCCAGCGGGGACGTGTCCCCGAGCGCCAGC
>CAZDYT010000187.1:0-7307 GCA_964509395.1 uncultured bacterium | reverse complement strand
CCTGGCTCGACCGGCTGCGCGGGGCGGGGCTGTCGGTCAACGTGGCGCCGTTCGTCGGCCACGGCGCCGTTCGGATCGCGGCCATGGGCTTCGAGCGCCGCGCGCCGCGTCCTGAGGAGGCCCGGCGGATGGCTGACCTCCTCCGGGCGAGCCTGGAGGCGGGTGCCTTCGGCCTGTCGACCGGGCTCATCTACCCGCCGAGCGCGTTCAGCGAGACCGAGGAACTGGTCGCCCTGGCCCGGGTCCTTGCCGAGCGCCCCGGCCGCCTCTACTGCTCCCACATCCGCGGGGAAGGCCCGACGCTCGAGCGCGCCGTCGCCGAGGCGATCGCGATCGGCGAGCGCGCGGCGGTGCCTGTCCAGATCTCGCACCTCAAGGCCTCGGGGCGCGCGAACTGGCCGCGCCTGGAGGCGGCGATCCGCCTCATCGACGACGCCCGGGCCCGGGGCGTCGCGGTGACCGCCGACATGTACCCCTACACGGCGGGCTCGACGACGCTCGCGAGCCTCCTGCCGCCGTGGGCTCACGAGGGCGGCGCGGCCGCGCTCCTCGCGCGCCTCGCCGCCCCGGCGGCCCGGCGCCGGATCCTCGACGAGGGGCGGACCGCCGAGGGCGAGTGGCGCGGGCCCAACGGGCCGACGGGTTGGGAGGCCATCCTGATCGCCGGCTGCGCGGCGGTCCCCGAGGCCGAGGGGCGCACGGTGGCCGAGCTCGCGGCGGCGCGCGGCCGGGAGGCGGCCGAGGTGATGGTGGATCTCTTGCTCGAGGCGAAGGGCCGGGTCTCGATGATCCACTTCCTCATGTCCGAGGCCAACGTGGGGCGGGTGCTCCAGCACCCTCCGGTGATGATCGGCTCGGACAACCTGGGGCTCTGCGCCGGTCCGGAAGCGACCCATCGCGGGAAGCCGCACCCTCGCCAACACGGCTTCGCCCGGGTCCTCGGCACCTTCGTGCGCGAGGGAAAGCGCCTCTCCTGGGAGCAGGCGGTCCACAAGATGACCGGCCTCTCGGCGGCGGCGCTGGGCCTCAGGGACCGGGGCGTCCTGCGCCCCGGCGCGGCCGCCGACGTGGTCGTCTTCGAGCCCGGGACGGTCGCCGACCTGGCAACCTACCAGGATCCCCACCGCTACCCGGCCGGCATCCGGTGGGTCTGGGTCAACGGGGAGGCCGTCCTCGAGGACGGTCGCTTCGAAGCCCGCTCGGGCGGCCGCGTGCTCGCGCCCTGATCCCGACCGCGTCTCGGGAAGCCCTCCGAGGGGGCCGTAGAGGGGTGTCGGTCCGTCCCAGCCAAGTCTCCTGCCGCATCGCCGATCACGGAGAATTCTTGAGTATCTTTGATTCTTCTGCTATTTTCTTTGATGATCTGAACGATGGCGCCTCGTCTGCTGACGGTCCAGGAAGCTGCGCGCCACCTCCGGCTCAATCCCCGGTCGGTCTACCTCCTCGCCCAGCGGGGCGCGATTCCCGCGACACGCGTCACCGGCAAGTGGCTCTTCCCCGAGCACCTGCTCGATGAGTGGCTCGAATCGAGTGCCCGCCAGCACGAGCGGCGGCCTTCCCCTGGGCGCGGCGCCCGGGCCCCGGGCGCCGGCGCGAATCCGGCCGCCGTGTTCGCCGCCGGGAGCGACGACCCGGCGCTCGATCTGCTTCTCGACGCCTTCAATGGCCCGGCCGGGCAGGCGGGGGGCCCGCTCCTGTTCACGGCCACGGTTGGGAGCGTGACGGGCCTTCGCACGCTCGGCGAGGGCCGGGCGGACCTGGCCTGGGCCCATCTCGTGGATCCCGACTCCGGCGAGTACAATCTCCCGCACGTCCCGCGCTACCTGGCCGGGCGCCCCGCGGTCCTCGTGAACTTCTTCCACCGCGACCTCGGCCTCGTCGTCTGGACGGGGAATCCGCGGAAGCTCCGTGGCGTGGCCGACCTCGCCCGCCGGGGCCTCCGCTTCGTGAACCGCCAGCCGGGGTCGGGGACGCGCCACTTCATCGAGATCGCCCTCGCGGGGGCGGGCGTCGATCCGGCGGGGGTCAGCGGCTACCGCGATGAGGTCTCGACCCACTGGGCGGTGGGCCTCCGCGTCCTCCGCGGGGAGGCCGACGTCGGGGTGGCCACGCGCTCGGTCGCGCACGCGCTGAGCCTCGGCTTTGTCCCGCTCACCCGTGAGCGCTTCGACATGGTGATCCCGAAGGACGTCTTCTTCCGCCCCGCGGTTCAGGCGCTGATCGAGGCCGTCCGCGCCGACCGGTTCCGCCGCCGGCTGGAGAGCCGGGGCGGCTACGACGCGACCGACGCCGGGCGCGTCCTCGCGGAGATCCCGTGACCCGGTGGCGGCTCGTCCTGATCCTCGCCCTCGCGGTGGCCGGGCTCGCCGCGCGCGGCGGCGCCGAGTCCAAGGTCGTGATCCTCGCGACCACCACGAGCCTCCAGGACTCCGGCCTCCTCGATGTCCTGGTCCCGATGTTCGAGCGCCAGACCGGCCTGACCGTCAAGACGGTGGCGGTCGGGACAGGCCAGGCGCTGGCGCTGGCCGCTCGCGGGGAGGCGGACGTCACCCTCGCCCATGCCCCCGAACTGGAAAAGAAGTATCTTCGGAACGGCAAGATGCTGAACCGCCGCCTCGTCATGGTGAACGACTTCGTCATCGTGGGACCGCCGAGGGACCCGGCGCAGATCCGGGGCCTGACGCAGGCGGTCGACGCGGTCCGGCGGATCGCCGCGGCGCGGGCACGCTTCGTCTCTCGCGGCGACCACTCCGGCACCCACCAGCGGGAGCTCGCGCTCTGGAAGGAGGCGGGGATCACCCCCGGCCCGTGGTACATCGAGTCTGGGCGGGGGATGGGGGCCACCCTCATGATCGCGGACGAACGGCTCGCCTACACGCTCACGGACCGCGGCACGCTCTTGGCGCAGGGGCGCCGGCTCGGCCTCGAGATCGTGGTCGAGGGCGATCCGCGCCTGCGGAACGTCTACGCGGTGTTGGAGGTCAGCCCCGCCAACGGGCCCCGGGTGAACGCAGCGGGCGGGAAGGCGTTCGCCGACTTCGTGGTTTCCCGCGAGGCCCAGGCCGTCATCCGGACGTTCGGGGTGGAGAAGTACGGGCAACCCCTCTTCGTCCCGATGGCGGGGCGGCGAGACGACGAGGTCGGCGGGTGACGTCGCGATGGACCTGATCTGGGAGGGGATCACGCGGGCCGGGTGGCTCGTCCTGGCGGGCGACCCCGAGGTGCTTGGAATCACGTGGCTCTCCCTGCAGGTCTCGGGCGCCGCCACGCTCCTCTCGCTCCTCGTCGGACTGCCGTTGGGGACGCTCCTCGCCCTGGCGCGCTTCCCCGGGCGCGGTCTCGCCATCTCACTCGTCAACACGGGCATGGGCCTCCCCCCGGTGGTCGTGGGGCTGTTCGTCTCCATCCTCCTCTGGCGGAGCGGGCCGCTCGGCGCGCTCGAGCTCCTCTACACGCCCACGGCGATCGTGCTCGCGCAGTTCGTCATCGCCGCGCCCATCGTCACGGGCCTCACGCTGGCGGCGGTCCAGCAGATCCCCGAGGCGTTTGGCCTCCAGATGCTGGCCCTGGGCGCGTCACGGGCCCAGCTCGTGTGGGTGCTCGGCCGGGAGGCGCGCTTGCCGATGCTCGCGGCGCTCATGGCCGGCTTTGGCGCCGTCATCTCCGAGGTCGGCGCCTCGCTCATGGTGGGGGGGAACATCCGGGGACAGACGCGCGTCTTGACCACCGCGACGGTCCTCGAGACGGGCAAGGGGAACTTCGACGTCGCCATCGCGCTCTCGGTCATCCTGCTGGCGGTGACATTCGTGGTGAACTGGGTGCTGACGTGGCTCCAGCAGCGGAGGCGCGCGTGAGGCGGTGCGCCCTCCCGCGGCGGGCGCTCGGCCTTGCGCTCCTCGGCGTCTGGCTCGGGCTCGGCGGATCCGCGGCCGCCGCCCCCACGCTCACGGTGTTCGCGGCCTCCGATCTCGTGTTCGCCTTCCGCGAGATCGTCCCGCGCTTCGAAGCGGCACACGGCGTCAAGGTGACCCTCGTCCTCGGCTCCACGGGGAACCTCGCCCGCCAGATCGAACACGGCGCGCCGGCCGACGTGTTCTTCGCGGCGGATCGGCAGTTCGTGGAGCGTCTGACGGCGCCGGGGATCCTCATCGCGGAGACCAGGGCGCTTTACGCGCAGGGCCGGCTCGCGCTCGCGACGGCCAAGGCGTTCGGGTCGAAGCTCACCGACCTGCGGGACCTCCTCGGGCCACGCGTCAGGCACGTGGCCATCGCCAATCCGCTCCACGCGCCCTACGGGCGCGCGGCCGAGGAGGCGCTCCGGCGCGTCGGGATCTGGGAGGCCCTGAAGCCCAGGCTGGTCTACGGCGCCACCGTCCAGCACGCGCTCCAGTTCGTGCAGTCGGGCGCCGCGGAGGCCGGCATCGTGGCGCGGTCGGTCGCGAGCGTCCCCGAGGTCGAGTGGACGGCCATCGACCCGATGCTCCACGCGCCGCTCGACCAGGCGGTCGCGGTCGTCCGGCGGAGCCCGCAGCCCGAGCTGGGGCTCGCCTTCATCCAGTTCGTCAACGGGCCGGAGGGGCGGGCGATCATGAGGCGCTACGGCTTTCGCCTTCCGGGCGAGTTCTGACGCCGTGGTGGATCCCTTCCCGATCTGGCTGTCCCTGCAGGTGTCGCTTACGGCGACGGCGCTCACGCTGCTCGTCGGGATCCCGATCGCGTGGCTCCTCGCGCGGACGCGCTTTCCCGGCCGGGACGCCCTGGGAGCGCTGGTGATCTTTCCGCTCGTCTTGCCGCCCACCGTCCTCGGGTACTACCTCCTCCTGGTGATCGGGAGCCGCGGCCCCATCGGGCGGGGGCTCGGTGCCTTGGGGATCGAGCTCGCGTTCACGTGGCGCGCCGCTGTCCTCGCGGCGTGCGTCGGCTCCATCGCCCTCCTGATCAAGTCCGCGCAGGCTGGCTTCGAGACGGTGGACCAGCGGCTCGAGCAGGCGGCGCGGACGCTGGGACGGTCCGAGTGGAGCATCTTCTGGAGCGTCACCCTCCCCCTCGCCTGGCGCTCCGTCCTCGCGGGGACGATCCTGGCGTTCTGCCGCGCGGTGGGGGAGTTCGGCATCACGCTCATGGTGGCCGGGAGCATTCCCGGGAGGACGCAGACCCTGCCCCTGGCGATCTACGACTACGTGCAGGCCAACCAGATGGGCGAGGCCAACGCCCTCGCGCTCATCTCCCTAGGCCTCGTCGTGGGCCTCGTGTTGGGGCTGAGCCGGCTGGCGCGACTTCGATTCTAGACGGTGCCGGCGGGCTCTATGCGGGGACACCGTGGATGGCGATTGAGGGGGGAGGCAGGCGGGAGAACCTAATGCTCGCCGTATCGATCACCAAACGGCTCCCCGGGTTCACGCTCGACGTGAGCTGGGAGGCCGACGACCCCGTGGTCGCGCTCTTCGGGCCCTCTGGCGCCGGGAAGACTCTCACGCTGCACTGCCTCGCCGGGCTGGTGCGGCCGGACGCCGGCCGCATCGTGGTGAATGGCCGCGTCTTTGACGACCTCGAGCAGGGCGTGCACCTGCCTCCTCAGACCCGCCGGCTCGGCTACGTCTTCCAGGGCTACGCCCTCTTCCCGCACCTCACGGTCGCCGAGAACGTCGGGTTCGGGCTGCGGGATTGCCCGCGGGAGATGCGTCGCCAGCGAACGCGAGAGGTGCTCGCTCGGCTCGGGCTCGGCCAGGTCGCGGATCGGCACCCGCGCGAGCTCTCCGGCGGCCAGCAGCAGCGGGTCGCCCTCGGCCGGGCACTGGCGCCGGACCCCGAGCTGCTCCTGCTCGACGAGCCGCTCTCCGCCCTTGACGCCCCGCTGCGACGGCAGCTCCGGGAGGAGCTCGGGCGGCTGATCCGCGAGTGGGGGAAGACGGTGGTGCTCGTGACCCACGATCTCGCCGAGGCCTATCAGCTCGGTGAGCGCCTCGTCGTCTATGAGGCGGGGCGGGTGGTGCAGGCTGCGCCGAAGGAGGAGCTGCTCCTCCGGCCCGCGTCGGAGAGGGTCGCCCGGCTCATCGGGATGCGGAACATCGTACGCGGGACCGTCGTGAAGGCCGGTCCGGAGCGGATCGAGCTGGCGTGGCGCGGCCAGACGATCGAGGCGGTGAACTCGCCCGCGCGCCCCTCCCTCCCGCCGCCCGGGACGGCGGTCGCCTTCTTCGTGCGGCCGGAGTACATCCGGCTGATCCGCAAGGATCGCGCCGGCCCGGATCCCGCGCACCACATGAACCTCCTCGCGGGCACGATCGTCGGCGAAGTGGACCAGGGGACGGCGTGGACGCTCCTCTTCCGCCTGGACGCGCCCGGGGAGCCGAGCCAGGGAACCTATGACCTCGAGGTCGAGGTCCCCAAGCTCGTCTACGAGATCCTGGATGTGGCGCGCGACCGGCGCTGGAGCGTCTCGATGCATCGCGGCGCGCTGCAGGTGCTGTCGGCGGTATGAGCCGGAGCCCGGCGGGCGCCATGGGGAGCGCCGAGGGCGCCGCTCCGGAGGCGGCGGCGCCGGTCCTCGCGCTCCGCGACGTCCTCGTCGGCTATGGCGGACGCCCGGCCCTGGAGGTCTCCGTGCTGGAGGTCCCCGAGGCTGAGGTCCTCGCGGTCATCGGGCCGAACGGGGCCGGCAAATCCACGCTGCTCCGCGTCCTTGCCCTCCTCGAAGCGCCGGCGCGCGGCGCGGTCGCCTTCCGCGGCGCCGTCGCTCGCTCGGCGGCCGAGCGCCTCGCGTTCCGCCGGCGGATGGCCTCGGTCTTTCAGGACCCGCTTCTGTGCGACACGAGCGTGGCGGCAAATGTGCGCCTGCCGCTCCTCTTCCGCGGGCTCGGGCGCGCCGAGGCCGACCGGCGGGTCCGCCCGTGGCTCGGGCGGCTCGGCATTGCGCATGTCGCGGACCGCGGGGCGCGCAGCCTCTCGGGCGGCGAGGCGCAGCGGGCGAGCCTCGCGCGGGCGTTCGCGGTCGAGCCCGAAGTGCTGCTCCTGGACGAGCCCTTCGCGGCGCTCGATCCGCCGACGCGCGAGGCCCTGCTCGACGATCTCGCGCGGCTCTTTGCCGAGGCGCGCACGACGGCGGTCTTCGTGACCCATGAGCGCGCGGAGGCCCTGCGGCTCGGAGATCGCGTCGCCGTGCTGATGGATGGTCGGATCGCCCAGATCGGGCGGCCGGAGGAGGTATTCGGGGCGCCGACGGACGAGGCGGTGGCGCGGCTCGTCGGCGTCGAGAACCTCTGGCCTGGCCGCGTCGTGGGGGGACGCGACGGCCTCGTGGAGGTGGC
>CAZDYT010000186.1:0-7331 GCA_964509395.1 uncultured bacterium | reverse complement strand
CCTGCGCGCGCGCGGGGCAAGGCGGCGACAGGCCCCGCGGCCCGTCGGACGTCCCGAACGATCCGGGCTACGTCACCCGGAGGGGGCGAAGCCCCCTCCGGGACCGAGGATAGGAGCTCTGGCGTGCCCGGCGTTGCCGTGCGGCCGGCCGGGGCCGCCGGCCTACTCTTTGACCTGCTCGACCAGCTTGAAGGCGCCCTTCTCGATCGTGTAGATGTACATCGGGCCGTTGACGACGTCGCCGTTCTCGTCGAACCGGTACTCGGGGATCAGGACGCCGGGCACGGCCTGCTTGTGCAGGACATCCAGGATCTTCTGCTTGTCCGTGCTCCCGGCCTTCTGGATTGCGTTCGCGGCGATGTTGGCGACGTCGTAGCCGTAGACCTCGTAGCCGTTGGGCTCGTTGCCGAACTTGGCCTTGTACTTCGCCGCGAACTGCTTCACCGCCTCGGGCGCCTCGGGGCCCGTGTAGGGCGGCGTCTGGAAGGTGAAGTAGAGCGCCTGGCCCGCGGAGACCCGGTTCGCGGCAGCACCGGCGGCCTTGACCATGCCGGGGTCGAAGTACCCGTCGCAGCCGATGATCGGCTTCTTGAAGCCGAGCTGGCGGACCTGCTTCACCATGAGTCCCGCCGAGGTGTTGAAGTTGGTGCAGTAGAGGATGGCGTCGGGCTTCTCGGCCTGGATGATCTTTGTGAGGACTGCCGAGTAGTCCACGTCCTTGGGCTCGACCCCGCCGAAGGACGTGACGCTGCCGCCGGCCTTCTCGATGGTGGCCTTGGCGACCTCGGCCACCCCCTGACCGAACGCCTGCTTGTCGTTGAGGAGCGCGAGCCGCTTGGCGCCCAGCTTGCGCATCACGTAGGCAAAGCCCGCCTTCCCCTGGATGCTGTCGTTCGCGACCGGCCGGAAGAGGTTCCTCCACCCTTGCTGGGTGATCTTCGGGTTGGAGGAGAGCGTCAGCATCGGGAGGTTGGTCTTGTTGATGATCGGCGCGCCCGCGAGGGTGGTGCCGGAGCAGAAGTGGCCGATGAACGCGACGTTCTTCGGGTCGTCGGCGATCTTGGTGGCCACCGTGCCCGCCTGCTTGGGGTCGCAGGCGTCGTCCTCCGGGGCCGCGACCAGCTTCCGCCCGAGCACGCCGCCCTTGGCGTTCCACTCGTCGAACGCGAGCTTGACGCCGTTGAGGTAGCCCTGGCCGAGCTGGGCGACGTCGCCGGTGAGCGGCCCCGCCCAGGCGATCTGGATGGGCGCTTGCTGCGCCGAGGCAGGCAGCGCGAGCAGCACCACGAGAAAGAGCGGTACCAGTGCCCACAAGCTGCGAGACGCGATGGAGGAATGCATGGCCGAGTCCCCCTGTGCCCGGAGTCCCAACTTGACGTTCGAGTGACCACCCCGCGTGCGGTACACCCCAGTCCGCTCCCCGCGCGCGCAGGCGGCTGCCCGAGCTCGGCTGGGCGCGGAGGCGACAGGATTCTACGGCGGGGTCGCGCAGGGGTCAAGGGCCTGTCCCCGGGGGAAGCTTGACGGAGCCGGCCCCCTGGGTTAGCGTCTGCCACGGGATCGGCGACCTGCGGCGGGTGACGGTGCCGCTGCGCCGTCGCGTGCGACGCCCGTGCGGGCACGACCCGCGGACGTCCGGCGCGTGCCGCACGAGGGCGGCCGACACGGTGAACCTCCAGACACGATGAGGGCATTCGGGATGCACGCGAACGCGGCGGTGCTCTACCAGCCTGGCCAGCCACTGAGGGTCGAGGCCCTCGAGATCCTGCCGCCCCGGGCCGGCGAGGTCCTGGTGCGCTTCGTCGCGAGCGGGGTGTGCCACAGCGATCTCCACGTCATGCAGGGCCACATGCCGCACCCCACGCCCGTGGTCTTGGGCCACGAGGGGGCGGGCGTGGTCGAGGCGGTGGGTCCCGGGGTGGGCAGCGTCCGGGTCGGGGACCACGTGCTCACCTCCTACGTGCCGGCTTGCGGCCGGTGCCCGTACTGCGTCATCGGCCGCCCGAACCTCTGCGATCTCCGCGATGCCCCTCGACACCTCATGCCGGACGCGAGCACCCGGTTTCGGAAGGATGGTCAGGACGTCTACCACTTCCTCCAGGTGTCCTCCTACAGCGAGCACGCGGTCCTGCCCGAGCTCAGCGTCATCCCGATCCGCAAGGACGCACCATTGGACGTGGTGTGTCTGGTGAGCTGTGGGGTGGCGGCCGGCGCCGGCGCCGTGGTCAACCGCGCGCGCGTCGCGCCTGGGTCGAGCGTGGTTGTCATCGGGTGTGGCGGCGTGGGCCTCAATGCCATTCAGGCTGCGGCGCTGGTGGGGGCCGCGAAGATCATCGCGGTGGACGTCTTCGATGGCAAGCTTGAGGACGCCCGCGAGTTCGGCGCCACCCACGTGATCAACGCGGCCAAGGAGGAGGACGCCCTCGCGCGGATCCGGGAGGTGTGCGGGCGGGGGGGCGCCGATTACACCATCGAGGCCGTCGGCGGCGCCCAGACGATCGAGTTGGCCTTCCACGCCGTCCATCGGGGCGGGACTGTCGTCGTCATCGGAATCTCGCCGGCCGGGACGCGCGTCGCCATCGACCCCGGCCTGTTGCTCCAGGAGCGGGTGCTGACGGGAAGCTCCTTCGGCGGGTCGCGCCAGCGGGTGGATCTGCCGATGTACGTCGACCTCTTCATGCAGGGCCGGTACAAGCTGCGCGAGCTGATCAGTGGGCACGTCGGGCTTGCCGGTCTCAACGAGGCGTACGAGCGGCTCCAGCGGGGCGAGGTCCGGCGGAGCGTGCTCCGCTTCGACTGACGTGGAGCCGATCCTGGCGGCTCCTCGAGCGCGTCCGAAGGGCGGACCCAGGCACGGCCGCTAGGGTCGCGCACCGGCCCGGGGCGCCCGGGCCGCGCGGGGCACACGGGAGCCGAGAGGCGAACGATGGGTGAGCGGCGGTATGACGCCGTGATCGTGGGGGCCGGGATTGCGGGGCTCACGGCGGGCTGGACGCTCCGTGACCGCGACATCCTGGTGCTCGAGGCAACCGAGCGCGTCGGCGGCCGGATGCGCTCGGAACCTCGGGGGCCGTACTGGCTGAATCTGGGCGCGCATCTGTTCGGCGGCCCCGGGTCGTTGCTGGATCGCCTCGTGACCGAGGTCGGCCTCGAGACCCGGCCTATCCCCGGGAACCGCATGGGGCTTGCGTTCAAGGGCCGCCTCGTCGCCAAGGGACGCCCCGAGACCTACCCGTTCCGGCTCCCCCTCTCCCTCGGGGCGCGGCTGTCCTTCATCAAGGCGGGTCTCCGCTTGCGCCGGGCCGCGCGGGGATACCTCCGCGCCGCGCGCCCGCGTCCCGGCGACTCGCGGGCTCAGGCCCGGGCCCGCGTGCTCGCCTACCGCGACGAGCAGACCTTCGCAGACTACCTGGGACCATTGCATCCGGACGTGGCGAGCATCTTCCGCGCCATCGCCGAGCGCGTCACGGCCGAGCCCGAGCAGATCTCGGCCGGCTGCGGCGCGGCCCTGTTCGCCTTGGTGTGGGGCAGCGAAGAGACCCTGGCCCGCAACCTCGTCGGGGGCTCGGAGCTCCTGCCCCAGGCCCTCGGGCGGCGGCTCGGGGGGCGCGTGGTGACCGGCGCCGCGGTCCGGGAGGTGGCCGCGACCGGCGACGGGCTACGCGTCCGGTTCACGCGGCGCGGCGTCGGCGAGGAGGTGGCGGCCGCCTACGTCATCGCCGCCGCGCCGGCGTATGTCACGCGCGAGATCGTGCGGGCGCTGCCTCCCGAGACCGCGGACGCCCTGGGGCGAATTCCCTACGGGCCCTTCGTGTGCGGGGCGATGCTGACCGACGAGACGGGGCCGAAGCCCTGGGACGACATCTACGCCATCGCCGTCGTCGGCAAGTCGTTCAACATGCTCTTCAACCACGCCAACCCCCTGCGCACGGCCGGCAAGCGCGAGGCGGGCGGGAGCCTGATGGTCTACGGAGGCGGCGAGCGGGGGCATCGCCTACTCCGGCGGTCCGACGAGGAGATCCGCGAGGTCTTCGTGCGGGACGTCTCCGACGTGCTGCCCGAAGCGCAGGGCGCCGTCCGGGAGATCGTCATCCAGCGTTGGGAGAAGGCGATCCCCTATGCACCGCCCGGACGCGCCCGCCTTCAGCCGGCCCTCGAGCGCCCGCTCGGCCGGGTCTTCCTCGCCGGGGACTACCTCGAGTATCCCGAGATGGAAGCCGCGGCGGTGAGCGGCCTCGAAGCCGCGCAGGAAGTCCTCCGGCGTCTCGGCTCCGCCTGACGGGCCGCGCCGGCCGCCGCGCGCGTCACGTCATCCCACCCGTGGCCAATCGAACCGCGCGGTGACGACAGCACCCCGACAGGCCGATCCGCGAGCGCGGGGGGGACCGTCAGGCACCCGCGCCCGCCGGCGGCGCTCGCCTCACGGCCTCGGCCCCTGCGGCCCGCGCGGGAGTGCCCGCAGGTAGGCCACGAGGGCCTGGACCTCGGCGTCGCTCAGGACGAATCCGAACGACGGCATGCCCGGCTTGCCGAAGGTCGCGCCGCCGTGACGGATGAGGTCGGCGAGGTACCGGTCCGAGAGCGTGGCCGTCTCGGGGGACGCGAGGTTCCCCGGTCCCAGCAGGAGGAGCCGCGCCCGCCACGAGCGGCCCCGTCCATCGGCGCCGTGGCACGTCGCGCAGTGGGTCGCGAAGAGCGACCGCCCGGGCTCGGGCCCCGGGGGGCTCGGGGGCAGGGGAGCGAGGAGCACGGCCGCGATGGCTCCGGCCAGGCCCAGGCCCGCCAGCGCCGCGCCCCACGCGAGGGCGCGCTTCACCCCGCGGCTCCCGGGGGGGCCAGCTCCAGGAGCGTGCGGCGGACGCGGGGGTCCCCGAGGAGCTCCGTGCCGGGGCCTTCCGCGACCACGCGCCCTTCGGCGAGGAAGTACCCGCGGTGGGCGAGGCGGAGAAGACGCCGGACGTGCTGCCCCGCCGCGAGGATCGTCACCCCCCGGGTTTCGATCAGCTCGTGGAGGGCCGCGCAGAAGCTCTGGATCACGGGCTTCGCGAGCCCGAGAAACGGGTCGTCCAGGAGCAGGAGCCGGGGGTGGGCCATGAGGGCCCGGGCGAGGGCGACCATCTGCTGCTCGCCGCCGGAGAGCACGGCCGCCGGCGTGTCGCGCCGATCGCGGAGCGGCGGGAACAGGCGCTCGACGAGGGCCCGGGTGGCGGCGGCCTCCCGGCGGGCCGTCGGCAGATACGCCCCGAGCTCGAGGTTCTCCCGGACGCTCAGCTCGCCGAAGAGCCGCCGGCCCTCCGGGATCGCGCTCACGCCGAGGGCGGCGATGCGGTACGGTGGGAGCCCGTCGAGCCGCGTGCCGTCCAGCCGGATGGCGCCCTCACGAATCCGCGTGAGACCCATGATGGCGCGGAGGAGCGTCGTCTTTCCGGCACCGTTCGGCCCGACCAGCGCCACGAGCTCTCCGGGACGCACCTCGAGCGAGACCCCGCGAAGCACGATGGCGGCGTCGTAGCCCGCGGTCACCTGCTCGACGCTGAGCAGCGGCGGGCGCGCGGGCGCCACGGGTCCGCCGCCGCTCAGCGGGCCCTCGCCGTGAGGTCGAACCATACCTTGACGTCGTCCCGGATCGGGTTCAGCAAGCTCCGGTAGGCGACCCCGAACTCCTGGCGGTTCAGGACGAACTCTCCGACGATCCGGATCGCGCCTTCCGCACCCGTCACGGTGACTGGCACGGCGATGGCTCGCGCCACGCCGCGGATGGTGAGGTCGCCGCTCACGATGAAGCGCTCGCCCTCCCGACGCACGGCGGACGTGACGAAGGTCGCCTGGGGGTGGCGCTCGACGTCGAAGAAGTCGTCGCTCCGCAGGTGTCGGTCGCGCAGCCCGATCCCCGTGTCGAGCGACGCGACCTCGACGGTCAGCCGGGCGGACACCGTCTCGGGGCGGGCCTCGTCGAGCCGGACTTCCCCGCCGAATCGCCGGAAGCTGCCGTCGGCATCCATGAAGCGCGAGACCGCGTGGAAGCGGATCTGGCTGTGCTCCGGGTCGACCAAGTAGAGGCGTGGCTCCGCCGGAGCCCGGACGGCGAGGAGCAGGGCCAGGAGCCCCAGCGCCGGGGCGAGGCGGCAGGCCGCCCGGGTCCGCGTCATGTCAATCCGCCTCCCCGAGGTAGGCTTCCACCATGCGCCGCGATGCGAGCACGTCCTCGGGCCGGCCGTCGGCGACGATCTCCCCCTGGTCGAGCACGACGATGCGGTCGGCCAGCGAGGTCAGCACGCCGAAGGAGTGCTCGATGGCCACGACCGTCAGCCCCCGCGCGCGTAGCCGGGCGTAGAACCGGATGACCTCCTCGCGGCCGCGCGGCGGGAGCCCCGACGCCAGCTCGTCGACGAGCAAGAGGCGCGGCTCGGGCCCGAGAGCGCACGCCAGCTCGAGCCGCTTCTGCTCGCCGAGGGAAAGCTCCTGTGCCCGCGTCGCGGGTTTGTCCTGGAGCCCGACGATCTCGAGCAGTCGCTCGGCCGCGCGGCGACGCCCGGCGTGACCGAGGCGCCGCGCGCGCCCGAACGTCACGCCGACGAGCACGTTGTCGAGGACGGTCAGGGCCGGGAAGAGCCGGGCGATCTGGAAGGTGCGACCGATGCCGAGGGCCGCGATCCGGTGGGGAGGGAGCCCCGTGACGTCGCGACCGTCGAACCGCACGGCTCCGCTGGTGGGGCGCGCGAGGCCGGTGACGATGTCGAAGAGCGTGGTCTTGCCGGCGCCGTTCGGGCCGAGGAGGGCGACCAGCGAGCCCGGCCGGATGTCGAGGGTGACCTCGTGGAGCGCCTGCAGCCCGCCGAACTGCTTGCTCACGCGGCTGAGCTCGAGCCGCGGCGGCATCAGGCGCGGCGCCCGAGCCCGGCCAGGCCCCGCGGCAGGAAGAGGACCACGAGGATCAGGGCGAGCGCGTACGGGAGCTGGTGCAGCCGCGGCAGCGCCGGCTGGAGCGCGAGCTCGGAGACGAGGTAGAGGAACAGCGCCCCGCCGGGCGGCCCGAACAGCGTGTGGACGCCGCCGAAGGTGGCCATGACCAGGGGGAGGATCGAGAGCCCTCGGCTGAAGACCAGGTCGGGCTCGACGAAGCGCACCGTGTGGGCATAGAACGCCCCGCCCACCCCGGTGAGCGCACCCGAGCAGGCGAAGGCCAAGAGCTTGTACGGAGTCGGCGCGACCCCGAGGAGCTGCGCCCGCTGCTCCCGCTCGCGGATCGCCGCCCACGCCAGCCCGGCCCGCGTGCGGCGCAGGCCGGCGAAGACGGCGAGGGCGGCGAGCAGGAGGGCCAGGGCCAGGTA
>CAZDYT010000185.1:0-7368 GCA_964509395.1 uncultured bacterium | reverse complement strand
GGGTTACCGAAGGGCAAGGGACCGGGCGGCCGGCGGAGCTGCGGCCGGGCCGTAGAAGGGCGATTTCGGGGGGTGCCATCATATGGCCGGCGCCGACAGACGCGGTCCTAGCGCCTCCTAGGCGATGCGGGCGTAGGCACACGGGGATCATGCACGGCCCTCGGGCGGTTCGGCCCCGGACGCTGGGGTCCGCTGGGGATCTGGCGCCGCCAACGTCCAGAGGCGCTCGAGTTCCCGCTCGATCTGCCGACGCAGCTCCAGCGGGTTCAGACGCTGATAGAGGCCGGCCAGTTCCTGCCGCTTCGCGGGGGAGAGCACGCCAAGGGCGCCCAGCCGCTGATACGGCGTCTGGGCGCGGTCATAGAGGCGGCGGACGCGGGCGCCGTCCCGGGTCTTCGTCACGAGCTTCTGCACCGGTTGGAAGAAGTTCACGTGCAGGCGCACCAAGCGGTAGACGCGGCGGAGTTGGGCATACGCGGCCTTGGAGGTGAAGCGATCATAGCCGATCACGGCCCGGACGATCGCCCCGTTCTTCTGTTCGACGTGGGCGCTGTCGTTCTTCTTGTAGGCCCGGCTGCGGGTGAAGGTGATCCCCAGCCGCTGGCAGTACTCGTAGAGCATGCGGTTGATGAACTCCGAGCCGTTGTCGCTGTCGAGCCCGCGCAGCTCGATCGGCAGCTGCTCGCGCACGTGGTGGACCGCGCCGCCGACCCGGACCTGGCCCTTCCCCCAGACCGCGTCGAGCTCGACCCAGCAGCTCGCGATGTCGACGGCGCAGAGCGTGTGGAGGTAAAAGCCCTCGGTGCTCGAGCCGCAGTGGGCGACCAGATCGACCTCCAGGAACCCGGGGCGGGCGTCGTCCCAGTCCGTGAAGGTCCGGATCGGGATCTGGCCCTTCAGCCAGGTGCCGACCCGAGTCGTGGTGGCGGCCCGGGGCGGATAGGTGGCACGGGCGGGGGCCAGGAGGCGGCCCAGTGTGGCGGGGCTGGCCTGGCGCAGGAGCTTGTCGACGTCGGGGGGCGGGGCCAGCTCGCCGCACTGGAGCAGCCGATCGAGGAGCTCGGGGACGAACGGGTGCAGCCGCTGGGGGCCGATGCGGCCCGTAGCCTGCCACAGCACCTCGGCCGCGGCCGCCACGGCGGGGCCATAGAGTCGTGGGCGGCCGGCGCGAGAGGGGACCGTCGGGGGCCGCGGCGGCCGACGGAGGAGCCGGATGGCGGCCTTGCGATGCAGGCCGGTGACGGTGACGATCTCGTCGAGGAGCCGGCCCTTCTGGGGCCGCGGGGCCCGCTGGTACCGCTCCCGCTGGACGGCGGCATACTCCCGAAGGCTCGCTCGCGTCACGGTGCCCTCCTCTCTGGGTTTGGTAACCGTGACTTTTGATTTACGGCCTTGCCCTCGGTAACCCAAATTTTGATGTGATGCGCCACGTTGCGACGGCGATCAAGGAGGCGTAACATACTCGTTGCGCCGAATCCTCCTGGTCCGGAGGAACGGGGGACCCATTCCACGGGGTGAATCCGCGGGTCAGCCGCGGTAGGGCACCCTCAGCGCCCGAACCCGACAGCTAACCTCGCAGGCGCTACTGAGGGGCCATGAGCGGCAGTCTCGCCAAGCGCTGGCCGACCAGCGCCTACGCCCGCAGCGCCCGCCTCCCCAGGACCGAGCAGATCCCACGAACCCTGGTGCCTCCCTGTGAGGCCGAGCGGACACCTGGCCGTCCCGCCGCTCCTCCCCATCGTTGGTCGTGGTCGCCCTGTCGGACCACCCAGCGACCTGCGCCTGTGCCGATTGGACCGGCCGCACGAGGGGGGTAGCCCATGTGGGTGCAAGCCCTCAAGCGAGCGCTCCTTGGCAGCCCCATCCCCACGACGCTGGAGAAGCAGGAGCGGCTCGGGCGTGCGACCGGCCTTTCCGTCTTCGCCTCCGATGCGCTGTCCTCCAGCGCGTACGCCACGGAGGAGATCTTCCTCATCCTGATGCTGGCGGGGACGGCGGCGCTTCACACGTCCGTCCCGATCTCCCTGGGCATCTCCGGACTCCTCGCCATCGTCGTCAGTTCCTACCGCCAGACGATCCTCGCCTACCCGAGTGCCGGAGGCGCGTACGTCGTGAGCCGGGACAATCTGGGGATATACCCGAGCCTCGTGGCGGGTGCGGCCCTCCTGACCGACTACGTGCTCACCGTATCGGTCAGCGTCGCGGCCGGGATCGCCGCCATCACGTCGGCCGTGCCACCTCTGTACCCTCACCGCGTGGCGTTGTGCGTGCTGGCGGTCCTAGGCATCGCCATCGCCAACCTGCGGGGGGTGCGCGAGTCAGGGCGGCTGTTCGCCGTCCCGACTTACGCCTTCATCGCCTCCTACCTGTTGCTGATCGGATGGGGAGCCATCCTCTGGGTGCGGGGCGGGGTCGAAGGTGGAGGGGCACCCGTGGCGACCGGCACGCCGGGGGGGCAACAGTTGACGCTGTTCCTCGCACTCCGGGCCTTCGCCTCCGGCTGTGTCGCCCTGACCGGCATCGAGGCCGTGTCCAACGGGGTGTCGGCGTTCCGGCCTCCCGAGGCCCGCAATGCCCGCCAAGTCCTCGTGATGCTCGGCGTGGTGCTCATCGCCCTTTTCGTCGGCATCACCGTTCTCGCCAACGCCTTCGGGCTCGTCCCGGCCGAGCAAGAGACGATCAACTCACAGTTGGCCCGCCGCGTCTTCGGCGGGGACAGCCTTCTCTACTACCTTGTGCAGGCGATGACCACGCTGATCCTGGTGCTGGCCGCGAACACGAGCTTCGCCGACTTCCCGCGTCTGGCCTCGTTCATGGCGCGCGACCGCTTCATGCCCCGACAGTTCGCCAATCGTGGCGATCGACTCGCCTTCTCAAACGGCATCATCAGCCTCGCCCTGTTGAGCGCCGTCCTGCTGGTGATCTTTCGGGCCGAGACGCATGCGCTGATTCCCCTGTACGCGGTCGGGGTGTTCACCTCCTTCACCCTCTCCCAGGCCGGGATGGTTCGCTACTGGCTGCGCGAGGGCGGTCCTCAATGGCCGATTCGCTCCACCCTGAACGGCGCGGGAGCCCTGGCCACCGGGATCGTCACCCTCATCATTGCCACCACCAAGTTGACTCACGGGGCGTGGATGGTCGTCTTGCTGATCCCGTGCTTGGTCCTCCTCTTCGTCGCCATCCGCCGGCACTACGACCGGGTGGCGCGTCAGCTCTCCATCGAACGCGCCCAACCCGAGCCGCCGCCGCCAACCCATATCGTGCTCGTTCTGGTCGGCGACGTTCACCGGGGCGTGTTGCCCGCCCTTCGGTACGCACGACTGATCTCGTCCTGTGCGCGCGGAGTCTACGTGGAGCTGGACCCCGAGGCCAGCCGGCGGCTGGAGGATCGCTGGGCGAGGTGGGCCAGCGGAGTCCCTCTCGTCGTGCTGCGGTCCCCGTATCGGTCGGTCCTCGGAGCGCTCCTGGAGTACCTGGAGGACCTCCAGCGGCAAGCGCCACATCTGCTGATCACGATCATCCTGCCCGAATTCGTCCCGCGGCGTTGGTGGCACCACCTGCTGCACAACCAGACCGCGCTGCTCGTCAAGGCAGCCCTGCTCTTCCGGCGCGACGTCGTCGTGGTCAACGTGCCGTTTCATCTCGAAGCGTGAGAGACAGGGAACCCGGGCGCTGAGGAGGGTGAATCATGAGCCGAGAGGAAGGTATCGGTGTCTGGCTGCCGGCCGGCGTCTTCGGAGCGATCGCACTCGCCGTAGGGCTCATACCGTTGCGCGCAGTCACGTCGGCGTCGAATCTGGCCTTCGTGTTCATGGCCTTGACGATCGTCGTGGCGGAGGTCGGAGGGCGCGGCGCCGCACTGGCCACGGCGACGGTCTCGGCGATGAGCCTGAACTTCTTTCTCACGGCGCCGTACCTGACGTTGATGATCAGCAAGACGGACGACATCATCGCGTTCGCCGCGCTGGCGGCGTGCGGGCTCATCGCCGCGGCGTTCGGCACGCGGCGCGAGCACTGGTCCGAGACCGCGAGCCGAGCCAGGCAGGAACTGGACGTGCTGGAAAGGCTTGCCGACCACCTGAGGGCGGGGACCCCACTCGACGACATCCTGAACGACCTGCGACGCGCGTTCGGCCTTGGGGCGCTCGTCTTACGAGACGCCGACGAGCATGTCTTGGCGACCGCGCCACCAGGCTCGGCATCTGTCTTGATCCCCCAGGCGCGACTGAAGCCCCGCGCGCTGCTTGCGCAAGACGAGGCTGAGTATTGGTTGGGTCTCCGTGGCTTCCGCCTTCCTGAGGGAGGAGGGCGTCTTCCCCTTCACACAGATCGAGGGCTTGTCTCGCTCGACCTCTGGGAGGGTGATCCTCAGGGCCTCGACCTCGACGAGCGCCGGACGCTATGGATCGCAGCGTCCGTCCTCGCGCTTGAGCTGTCTCACCGGTATCCCGGTTCCCGCCACAGGGCTTCCGACTGACCCGTGGGGGGCGCCTCGTGCCGGCGCCCGCGGCTTCTGACGCGGGGGCTTGGAACAGAAGCGCGGAGGCGACGCAAGCGCCGCCATCGCGTTCTTGCTGTCGGCCGCCGCGCCGGGTAGAATCATCCGGAGGAGCGAATCCGTGGAGATCATCGAGTACGCCGACTACCTCTGACCGTGGTGCTACCCGGCGGCCGTGCGCCTCCGGCAGCTCCGGACCGAACTGGGAGACCGGCTCGGCATCCGCTGGCGGGCCTTCCCGCTGCGCCCCACGCCCGATCCCTCGGCGACCTTCGCCGGCACGTATCGTGAGGAGGCGTGGCGGCGGTGCCGGGAGCTGTCGCGCGACACGAGCGTGACCTATCGGATGTGGGCGCGGCCGGACTTCCCCAGCTGGAGCCTCCCGGCCCTCGAGGCGGCCAAGTGCGTGGCGCTGCAAGGCGAGGCGCTGTTCGAGGCGCTGCACCTCAAGCTCTACGCCGCCTTCTTCGCGGACGGCGTGAACATCGGTCTTCCGGAGGAGGTCACGGCTGTCGTCCGGGCGCTTCCGGGGCTCGACGTGACGCGATTCCTGGCAGACTACGAAGCCGGCAAGGGTCGCCAGGCCGTCTTGGACGACTACGAGGCTGCGGTGCGCGAGCACGGGGTCCGAGCCATCCCCACGGTCGTCCTCGAGGACGGCCGCCGCATCGTCGGGGCCGTGTCGCTCGCGGAATACCGCCGGGCGCTCGGCGCCTGAGCCCGGAAGACCTCCCACGGTGCCCGAGCTCCAGCCCGCTCCGATCCAGCTCGACACCCAGGATCCCTGGCGCGTCTTCAAGATCATGGACGAGTTCGTCGCCGGCTTCGAGGCCCTGTCGGGGCTTCCGCCGGCGGTCGCCTTTTTCGGCTCCTCTCGCGCCACGCCCGACGACCCCGCGTACGCCCTGACCGAGAAGACGGCGCGACGCCTCGTGGAGAACGGGTTCGCCGTGCTGACGGGGGGCGGTCCGGGGATCATGGAGGCCGCGAACAAGGGGGCGATGGAGGCCGGAGGCCTTTCCATCGGCCTCAACATCGACCTCCCTCAGGAGCAGGCGCCCAACCGGTACCTGGGCAAGCTCCTCAACTTCCGCTACTTCTTCGTCCGAAAGGTCATGTTCGTCAAGTACTCGATCGGGTTCGTCATCGCGCCGGGCGGGTTCGGGACGCTGGACGAGCTGTTCGAGGCCACGACGCTCGTCCAGACGCGGCGGATCCGCCCCTTTCCGGTCGTCCTGCTCGGGGCGGCCTACTGGCAGGGGCTCCTGGACTGGCTCCGGGCGGTGGTCGTGGCCGACGGTCGCGTGACGCCGGAGGAGCTGGCGATCCTCCGGCTGGCCGACACTCCGGAAAAGGTTCTCGCGCACCTGCGGTCCGCCAGCCCGACCCTGCCGTAAAAAAAGCCGAGGCCCGGAAGCCTCGGCTCGGTTCGGTCCACGCGTGCCCTTCGAGGGCTCGCCTATGGGCCCGGACGGCGACCCCAGCCTCCCCCGCCACCGCCGCCCGGCCCGCCGCCCTCACGCCGGCCACGGCCACCGCCCGGGCCCCGGCTCGGCTGGGGGCGCGCTTCGTTCACGACCAGGTTTCGGTCCCGGAAGAGCCGCCCGTTGAGCTGCTCGATCGCGCGCTCGGCCTCTTCCTTCGTCGACATCTCGACGAAGCCAAAGCCGCGGGGCCGACCCGTGAACTGATCCGTGATGATCCGGACGGATTCGACCCTTCCGGCCTGCTGGAACAGCTCACGCAGGTCTTCTTCCGTCGCCTGGTACGACAGGTTCCCCACGAAGAGCTTGGCAGACATCCCGCACCTCCTGGAGGGCCGAGACAAAAACGCCCCCAAAGAGTCGAGCCTCTTTGAGGGCACGCGGCGAGTCCGTCACGGATGGCCCTTTTCGCCGGCTAAACCCTACCCGGGTGCGCCGGGCAGTGTCAAGCAGGATTTTGCCGCCCGCAAGGGCTCCGGCGGCGCGCTCAGAGCTGGACGCCACGGCTCGCGCCGCCATCCACCGTGATGCAGATGCCTGTGATGAAGCTTGCCCGCTCGGACGCCAGGAATACCACCACGTCCGCCACGTCCTCGGGCCGCCCGATCCGGCCGAGCGGCTGGGCACGCTCGAGCTCGCGCCGCAGCTCCTCGGGCGGCCGCCCCTGGGCGCGAGCCCGCTGGGCGACGAGGCCGTCCCAGCGCTCGGTGGCCGTCGCGCCCGGGCTCACGGCGGTCACGAGGATCTGATCGGAGGCGCCGAGGTCGGCCAGCGCGCGCGTCCAGTTGACGAGCCCCGCGTTGGCGATGCCCCCGGCCATGTAGTCGGGAGTCGGGTTGCGCGCCGCGGCCCCGATGATGTTGATGACGCGCCCCCACCGGCGGCCGCGCATGTGCGGAATCACCGCCTGGGCCATGCGGGCGTAGCCGAGCACTTTGAGCCGCCAGTCCTCCGCCCACTCCTCGGCGGGCGTTCCCAGGAAATCCCCGCCGCGAATCGCCCCCGCGTTGTTGACCAGGATGTCCACCCGACCGAAGCGGGCGACGGCGGCCTCCACGACGCGCCGCGCCGCGTCCGCCTCCGTCAGGTCCACCGCCGCCGTCAGGACCTCGGCGCCCTTGGCCGTCAGCTCGCCGGCCGTCCGCGCCAGCGCCTCCGGCCCGCGGGCGCTGAGCACGAGCCGGCAGCCCTCGGCCGCGAGACCCAGGGCACACGCCCGACCGATGCCCTTCGACCCGCCGGTCACCAGCGCCACCCGACCGTTCAACCCAAGCTCCACGTCCCCCTCCTCTTCTGCCGGATGCCCGAGGCCGACGCTGGAGGTCCCGCCGGCCCTCCGAGTAGAGGAGGTCAGCTCGGCCATCGGTGAGACGGCCGGCTGCCTCC
>CAZDYT010000184.1:0-7369 GCA_964509395.1 uncultured bacterium | reverse complement strand
GCGAGACAGAGGACGCTGGCTTCGCGGCCCCCGACGAGCGACCCGCTCCGTGCGCGCTGACGAAGGATAAAGACGCCGATGGCGAGAGGGATCCCGTATGCCATTCCCGCCAAGAGATACGGGGCCGCGTGAGGCTCGGCGACCTGCAGGGCGTCCCGGCACCACGAGACCAGGGCGGCGTAGGGCAGGAGGAGCGACAATCCCACGGAAAGCCCCACGCCGACCACCGCCGCCAGCGCGGCCGGAACCCAGCCGCTGACGGTCAGCACCGATTCCCGCACGAGCTGACGCCGGACACGGCGGACCAGGCGCGCCTTGATCGCCTCTCCGGGCGGCGCTTCCGGCGGCCAGCGACCCAGGAGCGCCCAGGTCTGGCTCAGGGCGTCGATCTCCGCGCGACAGTCCTGACAACCCTCCAGGTGGCGCGTCACGGGTTCGGCGCGCGGAGGCGATTCGCCCGTCGAAAGCGCGGTCAGAACCTGATCCCGAACCCGCTCACAGTCCATGGCGTCCGATGATTTAAACGAAGGACTCAGCCGTTCGTTACATCGAGCGAAGACCCTCCCGGAGCCGGCGGAGGGCCCGGTGCAGCGTGACCCGCACCGCGCCCGGCGACGTTCCGGTGACCTCGGCAATCTCGTCGTGGCTCAAGCCAGCGAAGCGGCTCAGGAGGAGCACCTCTCGCTGGGACGGCGGGAGGCGCAGCACGGCCGCCTGGAGCCGCTCGCCCAGCTCTCGCGCCTCGGCCTGCTGGAGCGGCGTGGCCCCGGGATCCGCCACCGTCTCGAGGATCTCCCCGCGCTCGAATCCCTGGCGCCCGCTCTGCTGGCGGAGCTGATCGATCACGAGGTTTCGGGCGATGGTGAAGAGCCAGGTCTTGAATGTCGCGGTCGGCCGATAGTGCTGGCGGCGAGCAAACACCCTGAGGAAGGCTTCCTGGAGGAGGTCTTCAGCCGCCCGGCGATCGGCGAGGGACCGAAGCAGGAAGGCGAACACGGCCTGGCGGTGACGGTCGTACAGCGCCTGGAAGGCGCGGACGCTGCCCGCCTGCACCTCCGCCATGAGCGCCTGGTCCGAGCGCGTCGCGCCTGCCATGAAGGCTCCACGCAAGTCTACACGAGCCGCGCGGCACGAGCCCGCCGGAGGCAGGCGCCGTGAGGCTCATCGCCCCAGAGCCTGCGCCAGTCCGGTGAGATCGCGGACCTCGAGGTCCGGCGCGAGCCCGAGCTCCTCGAGCGGCGCGCCCGGACGGTTCACCCAGATCACCTGGAAGCCGTACGCCTTCGCCCCGATGACGTCCCGGCAGTTCGAGGAGACGAAGCCGATCGCCGCCCCCCGGCACCCCCAGCCGAGCCGGCCCGAGGGCGTAGACCTGGGGCGCGGGCTTGAACATCCGCACCTCATCGACGCTGATCACCGCCTTGAGATAAGGCCCGAGGCCCGCGTGCGCCACGACCGCGTCCAGCATCCGCGAGGCGCCGTTGGAGAGGATCCCGCACGGCAAGCCTCGGAGCCGCTCGAGGACCGCGCGCACCTCCGGATAGGCCTCGAGCCGCAGGTACGCGTCCATCAGGCGCGCGCGCTCGGCGGCTCCGACGTCGAGGCCGAGCCGGCGGCAGGCGAAGACGAGCGCGGCCCCGGTGACGGCCCAGAAGTCCTCGTGGCGCCCCATGAGGGTGCGGAGCCAGGTGTATTCGAGCTGCTTGGTGCGCCAGAGGTTGGACAGCGCCTGAGGATCCCCGGTGACCGCGCGCCCGGCCTCGATGACCGAGTGGACGTCGAAGAGGGTGCCGGACGCGTCGAAGAGGAGCCCCTTCACAGGCATCGTCCGTGCCTCCCGTAACCACGTGGCACTGCCTTGTCAGCGCCCGGCCGAATCCGTACAATGAGCCCGCTGTGGCGCGGACCGTCACCTACAAGGGCCATCAGATCCGGCCCCACGCCGTCCCGGTCTCCGATTCCGAGGAGGGCGAGTGGGAGGCCCAGGTCACGATCCGCGTCCCCCTCCCCGGCGGCGGTCGAGAGCAGCCGCTCCGCGACCAGGACGATCGCACCTTCGCGACCCAGGAGGATGCGGAGCGGTATGCGGTCCACATCGCGATGCACTGGGTGGATCGGCACGGCCTGTGAGCCGCCTTCCCCGGGCGCTGGTCGTCCTCCCGCCTGCCCTGCTGGCTTCGGCCTGTGTGAGCTTCGTGCCGCTCCGGGCGCCGCCACCCCGGGCGAGCGAGGTCCCGCCGGGCAGCGCGACGACTCGGGCCGAGGTCATCGCCCGGTTCGGCCCGCCCGACGAGGTCCGGGCTTCGGACCTCGGGCAGGTGCTGGTCTACCGGCGCAGAGTCGTCGTGGACGCCAACCCGAATCGCTACTACGGCGAGGACCGCGGCGGCCGGTTCGACCGGTACGAGCGCGTGCTGCTCTACCTCGACGCCGACGGGGGCATCGTGAGGTGGACCGTCGAACTCGAGTAGTCGACGCCCGGCCGAGCGCCGGCGGCTCTAGTGCCGGTCGTCTCCCGATTCGCTCCGATTAGGTGGAACGGCACTAGCGGGAGATTGGACGGGCTGGCGGGGTACGCGATCGCCAGCGCCGCGGCCCGCGTCGCACGTCCCTGACCGGCTCGCCGAACCCGAACTTCAGAAGCCGCCCGGCGTCCAGGAAGGAGAGCCCCCGGGTCTCGGCGCCGAGGATGATGCAGAGCAGCCGGCTGCCCGCCTTCCCGGCTGCGACGGCCAGGTTGTAGCCCGCCTCGATGGTGTACCCGGTCTTCAGCGCCGTCACCCCGCCAGGATCCCGAAAGAGCGGGATGCGCCGCTGGTAGACGCGCCCGCGCCAGGTGAACTGCCTCTGGCCGAGCACCTCGCGGCTCTCCGGAAACTCCCGGAGCAGCTCCTGCGCCAGGACACCCATGTCGTGGGCAGTGGTCCACTGCTGTGGGTCCGGGAGCCCATGGGGGTTGGCGAAGTGAGTATGACTGAGGCCCACTCGCTCGGCTTCCGCGTTCATCCGCTCGACGAACCGCTCCTCGCTCCCGGCCAAGTGCTCGGCCAAGACCGTCGCGGCGTCGTTCGCGGAGGCGATGGCCACGCCCGACAGCAGGACCTCGAACGGCACCACCTGCCCGGCCGCGAGGCCCATCCGGTAACGGGACGTGCGGACCGCGCTCTGGCTAACCGTCACCGGGTCCCCGAGCTGCACCTTGCCCGCACGGACCTCCTGGTAGGCCAGGTAGAGGGTCATCAGCTTGACGAGGCTCGCCGGCGCGCGGACTTCTTCCGGGTTCTTGGCGTAGAGCACCCGGCCGGTGGCGAGGTCGAGGAGCAGCCCCGCCTCGGCCGTGACCGCGGGCGAGCCAGCCTGGGCCCGGAGGGGATCCGGGACGAGTAGCAGGATTCCGAGGCAGAGCGCCCCGAGCGCCCAGCGGTGTGCGGGCGCCCGCACTCGAGTCGGAGCGATCGGGTCACTCACGAGGCGTCAGCGCAAGGCATCCTTCAGGGCGCGCGAGGGCCGGAATCGAGGGACCTTGGTCCCGGCGATCGTGATGAGCTCGCCGGTCCGCGGATTGCGCCCCTTCCGCGTCTTTCGCCGGCTTACGGTGAACGTGCCAAAGCCCACAAGCGTCACGGCCTCCCGCCGCCGGAGGCTCGAGCGGATCCCGGCCAGGCAGCCGTTCAGCGCTCTCTCGGCGGCAGCCTTCGTCACGCCGGACGCCGCGGCCATCTTCGCGACGAGCTCAGCCTTCGTCATCGACGACGCCCTCCCCGAATTCCCGACCGAATGGCCGCGACGGCGGCCTCGCCCGACCAGACCGCGAAGTGCTCGCACTCTACCAAAGTCGAGAACGACGCGTCAAGATTCACGGCAATCCCGTGGGACACGGGGCCGCGGCGTCCGGGGCGGCGCCACCCGTGCGAGGCCCTCCGTGGCCTCGCGCGCCGCCCCTGTGCTAAGGTGAGGCCATGTCGCGACGGCTCGCGGCGCTCGGCTTGATGGTGCTTCTCGGCGGCGTGCCCGAGCTGGGGGGCGCGGAGCCGGACGAGCTTCCCGTGCCCATCGTGACGCTCGACGCGCTACCGCCCCCCGTTCCCACGGCCGACCTCGACGGTCCGGCCCGCGCGCGGGCCGAAGCGGTGCTGACCCGGGGCATCTTCGCGCAGCGGGTGACCGGCATCCGGTACCCGAGCCGCGAGGCGGTCTACCGCTTCCTCCTCGACCACCCCGACTTCGCCGCGAGCGTCGTCCGCGCGCTCAGGGTCGGCGAGTACCGCATCACGCCGCTCGAGGACGGCTACCGGGGCGACGACAACCGCGGCGCGACGGGGATGATCCGCGTGCTGTACGCGGACGACTACCGGCGACTCTATCACCTCGAAGGGCGGTACGAACGCCGGGGGCTCCCGACGACCGAGGGACAGATCCTCGTGCTCCTCGAGTTTCGGCACGAGGAGGATGAGCGCGGCGGCACGGTCGTCGAGCAGAGCCTCACCGGTCACATCCGGATCGACACCCCGATCGTGGGCGCCCTCGCGCAGCTGGTGAGTGCGCTCTCACGACCTCTCGTCGAGCGCACGGTCGAGCGGAAGGTGCGACGATTCTTCAACACCGTCGCCCGGGTGAGCCGCTGGGCCCACGACGAGCCCGAGCACTTCGCCGCCGCGCTCGACGGCCACCCCGGAGTCGAGAACGACCCCACGCTCGCGGCGTTCCGGTCCATCCTGCTGGCCGGACGCCCCCCCGCGTGGGTGCGGGCGCCGTTCCGCTTGGCCACCGAGCCGGTACGGCTGGACGGCCCCTAGCGTGTAGCCCATGTCAGCGGCCTGGGCGATCATCGCCGTGCTGCTCGTGGCCGGCGTCGTGGCGGGACTCTGGCCCCTCTGGCGCACCTGGCCCCAGCTCTGCCCGCACCGCGGCCGGAACGTGCGCCGGGTGCAACGCGGATGGCTCCGCTGCCCACGCTGCCGGAGGCAGTACGCGCGCCACGCCAAGCTCCGGCCCCACTGATTGAAACTCGGCGGGGGGCTTCGCCCCCCTCCGAGGGTTACATCCCCATGACGCTCCGGGCCTCGTCCATGACGGCATCGGTGATCGTCGCGTAGCCCCGGTCCCGCGCGAACCGCTCGATCGCCTGCTTCGCCATCGGGCGGATGAACGCGGGGATCCGCTCGATCCGCGCCTCGGCCTCCGGCGTCCACGCGGGGCTCGAAGCAGAATCTGCGGTGCCGAAGCCCGGGATCATCGCGGCGAAGGGACACCCCGGCCCTTCCGTCCCTGCCGTCGGCGCCGGGGCCAGGCGGGCACCCGCCGACTCGTCCTCGACGAAGGCCTCCTCGCGCTGCCGCGTCAGGCTGGCCCGCACCTGCTCGAAGGGCGCCGCCTCGGTCGTCCGCCCGCCGACCTTGACACCGAGCGTCCGGACGAGCTGGGTCTCCCAGGGATTGGTGAGCATGGCGACGCGGAGACCGCAGGCCGGGCAGGCGAAGACGACCGTGAGCGAGCCTTCCTCCGGGCCCGCGGTGGACTGGAGCCGCATCGCCTCGTCGCACGCGATGCAGAGGAACTTCATCGGGCTGCGCTCCTTGCCGGTGGCGTGAGCCCGCCTATTCTAGCACGCGCGGGTCGCCTCATTTCGAGCCCGCCTCGCGCTCGGGCCTCCTCGATCCGGTGATCCGACGGGGGGCCGCGGTGCCAGCCGAGAGGATGATCCGGATCCCCTCCTCGATCGACAGGCCCGTCGATACGATGCCCTCCCGCGGCACGAGGATGATGTCGCCCAGGTAGAGATGGTTGGTCGGCACGAACACCGTGACGAGCACCTCCGGCTTGGTGCCTTCCACGCGGATCTCGCCCGTCCGAAACCCGTACGCGTAGATGCCCTCCCGTGGGTGCTCGACGATGACGAACTCGCGGAAGCCGCTCAGGCGCTGGGGAGAGAAGGCCTCGAACAGGTCTTTCACGGCCGGGTACACCCGACCGAAGACGGGGACTCGCCGGAGGAGGCCCTCCGCCCACTGGAGGATGCGCCCGCCGACGACGTTCGTGGCGATCACACCCACCAGGAAGATGATGACGACGGCGGTCAGGAATCCGAGGCCGGGCACGCGGCGGCCCACGAGCTGCTCGTAGACCGGGGACAGGAGCCCGTCGACCTCCCGGTAGAAGATCCAGAGGACATAGGCGGTGAGAACGACGGGGACGGTGACGAAGAAGCCGGTGATGAACCGGACCTTGAACCAGGACTGCATCTTTGGACTCATGCCCTCGCGCCTGGCACTTCCCCCAACATCGGGACACTATACGGGCCCGGCCGCGTCCAGACAACGCCAGCCGGTTGAGCGGCGCGGCGGCGCGTGCTAGGCTCGGGCCGGTCGGCTCCTCTGGCCGGCTCCGACAAGTGCCGTCCAGCCTTGAGGCTCCAATGCGTCACCGGCGCCCCTTCCTGTCTATTGTAGCCGCCCTCACCCTGCTCCCGTCGGCCGCGAGCGCGCAAACTGCCGTGATCTCGACGGAATTTACCCGCCTGACCACGGCCGATGGCCTCGAGACCGCCGGTCTCGTCGTCTCCCCGGTCGGGAAGCCACCGCGCGGCGGCATCGTCATGGTGCACGGGTACGGCTCCAACTTCTACTCCTTCAAGACCGGGCATCTGGCCCGCGCGCTCGCCGCGCGCGGCTTCGCCACGATCGCGATCAACATGCGCGACCACGATCTGGGCCCCAAGACGACCCTCTTCGAAGAAAACCGCTGGGACGAGCAGGCGGCGGTCGACGAGCTGGCGCGCCGTGGGATCGCGCCGCTGGCGATCATCGGCGAAAGCCTGGGGACGAGCCGGGTGCTCTTCTACGTGGCGGAGACGCAGGACCCGCGCGTCCGCGCGGTCGCGCTCCTCGCGGGCCCGGGGAACGCGTTCGAGTGGAACGTGCGGACCTTCGGCCGCGAGCGAGCCACCCAGGTCCTCGAGGCAGCCCAGCGGCTGCAACGCGAGGGGCGTGGCAAGGAGCTCATGCTCGTGGACCTCGGGCCGCTGGGGAAGGCTCTCTACTCGGCCGACCACCTGGTGAGCCTCCGGGGCCCGCAGACCAAGTCCGACCCGTACCGGAACATCGCCCGGCTCACCATCCCGGTCCTGCTGGTCTACGGCACGGCCGATCGCCTCGTCGACCTCGAGGTCGGGCGGCACCTCAAGGCGGCGGCGAGCCGAGCGCCCCGCGCCGATCTCATCGAGATCGCCGGGGCCGACCACGGCTTCACGCAGCACCAGGGCGAACTGGCCGCGACCGTGGAGAAGTGGCTCGGCGAAGTCCTGCGCCGCTAGGTCGCTTGTTCGCCCACAGTCTGCACGAACGTGTCAGGGTTGGCCACGGGACTCTCG
>CAZDYT010000183.1:0-7403 GCA_964509395.1 uncultured bacterium | reverse complement strand
GCGCATCTTCGAGAAGTTCTACCGTGTCGGGCGGAGTGAGACGCAGGGGCGGCGGGGCAGTGGCGTCGGGCTGGCCCTGGTCCGGCACGTCGCGGAGGCCCACGGCGGGCGGGTCACGGTCGAGAGCCGGCCCGGCGCGGGCAGCCGCTTCACGCTCTGGCTGCCGCTCCGGAGCCCCTGAGCCGTCATGCCCCGGATCCTGATCGTGGACGACGAGCCCGAGATGGTGCGCGGGCTGGAAGACAACCTCCGCTTCGAGGGCTATGGGACCCTCTCGGCGACAAACGGCGCCGACGGCCTGGCGCTGGCCCTGCGCGAAGGGCCGGACCTGATCCTCCTCGACATCATGATGCCCCGGATGAGCGGCTGGGATGTCCTCCGCGGGCTCCGCCAGAAGCGCCTCGACCTGCCGGTCATCATGCTGACGGCCCGCGGGGAGGAAGTGGACCGGGTGCTGGGCCTCGAGCTGGGCGCGGACGACTACGTCGCCAAGCCGTTTCCCCTCCGGGAGCTGCTCGCCCGGGTGCGGGCGGTGCTCCGCCGCCCGGGGCCGCGGGAGCGGCTCGAGGCGTTCGGGTTCGGCGACATCCGGCTTCACTTCCGGGCGCGCCAGGTGTTCAAGGCGGGCCGGGAGGTGCGGCTGACGCGGAAGGAGCTGGATCTCCTGCGCTACCTGGTCGAGCACCGGGGCGAGATCATCACCCGCGACCGGCTCCTCGACGAGGTCTGGGGATACGAGCGGTTCCCGACGACGCGGACAGTCGACACGCACATCCTCAGGATCCGGCAGAAGCTGGAGCGGGACCCCGAGCGCCCCGCGCATATCCTCACGGTGCACGGGCAGGGCTACAAGTTCGTCGCCCCTGAGGCCAGCCGGGGCTAGTCGGGTTGAACACTCTTGCCGGAGCTGCGGCCGGCGGCGTCACCTCTCGCCGCCACGGGCCCCGCCGGCCATGGCGCACCCGGGGCCCGGCGGGCGCGGTGGAAGCCTCAGCGTCGCGGCAGCGTCTGGTAGACGCTCACGACGACGACGGTCAGGTAGGCGATGAACACGCCGAAGAGCAACGCCGAGGCCAGTCGCCCCACGAGGGGCATGAAGCGCAGGATCTGCGCGATGATCATCACGACGATCACCGCGACGATCCACCCGACGATGAGACCCACCACGGGGCCGAGGTTGTCCTTGACGAGCGTCGTGCTGCGCTTGAGCGCGTCCACGGCGCCGGTCCCGTCGAGCAGCACCGCCGGCAGGGCGAACATGAGGAAGATGGCCGCGACGATTCCGGGAATGACGAGCAGCACCATCCCAATCCCCACGATCACCATGACCAGGATCGACGCTACCAGCACGTCGGCCAGCCGGTCCATGACGGTGCCGAGGGCCTCGCCCATCGAGGGCTCGCGCCGGGCCAGCGCGTCGCGCGCCATCACGATCGTCACCCCCGACGCGACGAGCGTCAGAATCCCGCCGATCAGCGTGACCAGCATGAAGGCCAACCCGCCGGCGAACAGCCCGCCGGCGATTCCTCCGACGACCACCCCGGCGCCGGCCGTCACGACGAACAGCAGGGTCAGCACGAACATGACGAGCTGCGCTGCCAGCGGGGGCGCCGCCATCACCGGGTAGCGCTTGATCACGTCGAGGCCCGTCCGGAAGTGGCCGACGATGTCCGAGCCTGCGCCGTTGGTCATTCTCCCTCCTGGGGCCTGTTCCCGGCCGCATGCCGGCCCCCGGGGGCCGGTCCGCGTGGAGCATAGTCCAACGCCCGCCCCCGGTCAACGGCGCGCGGGGCCGGGCTCCCGGGGCACCCCGGGTCCCGCGCGGGCGCGGTGGAAGCCGGCGCCTGGCTGGCGGGGGCTGCGGAGAGACCGGAGCGCGAGCCCAACGGGCGCGCCCGGCGGTGTGGTCCCGCTTACGGACTGGGGGCGACGGGGGCGATCCCCTGCGGGGGTGGCCGCTGGGTCAACCCTTGATCGCCCCCGCGGTCATCCCCTTCACGAACCACTCGGACAGGAACAGGTACAGGATCAGCACCGGCAGCGTCGCGATCATCAACCCGGTCGCCAGCATCCCGACGTCGAAGTACTGGTCGCTCACCAGGAACTGGATCGCGAGGGGGAGGGTGCGGATCTTCTGCTGGGTGATGAACACGACCGCGTAGAGGAACTCGTTCCAGAAGTAGATGAAGTTCAGGATCACCGTCGTCGCCACAGCCGGCAGCGCCATGGGAAACATCACACGCCAGAACATGCTCCAGTCGCTGCACCCGTCGAGCCGCGCGGCCTCCTCCAGCTCCGTCGGGATCTGCGCGAAGAACGCCCGCAGGAGGTAGATCGTCAGCGGCAGCTCCGTCGCCGCGTAGACCAGGATGAGGCCGGTCAGCGTATTGAAGAGCCGGTACTGCACCAGGATCTGGAAGAGTGCGAGCAGCATGATCTGGGGCGGGAACATGATGGACAGGAAGATCAGCAGGAAGAGCGGCTCGCGGAGCGGAAAGCCGTAGCGCCGGCGTGCGAAGGCGAAGGCGGCCATCGCCCCGAGGACGGTCACCAGGAGGACCGAGACCACGGCGACGATGGCGCTGTTCGTGAAGTAGGTGGCGTAGCCGAACTCGGTCCAGGCCGCGTGGTACTTGTCCCAGTGGGCCGGGATCGGCAGCCCGTAGTGGTTCCGGTAGATCTCGTCCGTGGTGCGCAGCGACATCACCGCCGTCCAGAGGTACGGCCCGGCCGAGAACGCCGTGTAGGCCAGCACCGGCAGGAGCAGGAGTGCCTTCGTGAGCCGCGCGCGCATGCTCAGAACTCCAGGGCCTCGCGGCGCTGCAGGAGCCGTGTGAACGCGTAGGACAGCCCGAAGACGATGGCGAACCAGAGCACCGCGATCGCGGACGGGTAGCCCAGGTCCAGCGTCTTCCACTCGAACGCCCGCTTGACGACGTAGGTCGCGACGGTCTCCGTCCCCCACATCGGGCCGCCCCGGGTCATGACCCACACCAGCGCGAACTGCTTCATCTTGCCGATGAAATCGAGGATCGCCAGGTTCACGATGGTCGGACGGAGGAGCGGGACGATGATGTAGCGGACGCCGCGCCAGCCGCCGGCGCCGTCCACGCGCGCCGCCTCCACGTAGTCCGCGGGGATCGCGTGGATGGCCGCCAGGAGGACCACCATGTTGAAGCCGGCGAACATCCAGGTGGTGACCAGGATCAGGGCGGGCAGGGCCGTGGTGGGGCTCGCGAGCCAGGCCTGGGCATACGGCCCCAGGCCGACCGCCCGGAGGAGCAGGTTCACCATGCCCCAGTCGTAGTTGTAGACCCAGAGCCAGATCACGCCGACGACGGGGTAGGACATCAGGACCGGCGTGAACCACACGGTCCGGAAGAACTTGGCGAACGGCACCCGCGCGTGCAGCGTCAGGGTCAGGCCCAAGGCCAGTGGGATGTCGAGGATGGGGGCGACGAGCCCCCAGGTCAGCGAGTTCCGGGCCGCCGTCCAGAAGACCTCGTCGCTCGTCAGGATCTCCCGGAAATGACCCAGGCCGACGAACTCGTAGAGCATGCCCAGGTCCATCCGGAGGGTGTGGACGCTGTTGTAGAACGTGACCAGGACCGGATAGATCGTGAAGGCGAGATAGAGGGCGAGCGTGGGGCCGAGGAAGAGCGCGATCGCGCCCCACGGCCGGCCCGGGCCGGGCCGCCGGACGGCCTCCCGCGGGAGGACCCGCGGGAGGGAGGCGGTCTCGGTTCGGTCAGCGCTCATGAGGCTCCTGCTCGCTCCTGGGAAACGGGACGGCTGGGGTGAGGGGCATGGGCGGTCCGTCCCTCACCCCGCCGGGTCCCGCGGCAGGTACCGGAAGGGCCGGCCCAGGACGCCCTCCGGGTTCTCCGAGGGGAGGGTTACTTCCCCTTCAGGCGCGCCTCTTCCAGCTTGGCGAGGGCCTCGTCGGCTCCGAGCAGCTTGTTGGGGAGCCCCTGGTTGACCGTCGCCACGTAGACCTCCCAGAGGCCCGGCTTCATCAGGAGCTTCACGGCCTGCGCCGTCAGATCGACCCACTTGGTGGTCCGGTTCACCTTGCTGAACTCGTCGAAGTACCACTTGAGCGGGCTGTCGATCCGCGCCGGGTCGGTCTTGATCCCGGTCTGGATGCCCGTCCGTGCCATCCACATGTTCCCGATCTCGACGTCGGCGAAGGCGTTCGCCACCTCGATGGCGAGCGGGAGGTGAGGGCTCTTGGCCGCCACCGCCAGCGAGCCCGCGACGCCCAGGAACTTCTCGCCGTGCCCCTTCCCGTCCTTCATCAACGGGTTGTTGAGGAGTCCCAGCTCGAAATCCTTCGGCTGCCCGCCCTTCTCCGGCGGTACGAACGCGCGGCCGGTGTACCAGGAGCCGACCGGGAACATGCACGCCTTCTGCTCGGTGTGGAAGTACCGGTGCGCCTCGGCGAGCGTCATGCTCGTGAGCGTCTTGGCATAGGCCCCGAGGTCGATCAGCTCCTTGTAGTACCGGAAGACCTCGCCCACCCGCGGCTCCTTCCAGGAGAGCTCGCCCCGGAAGAGCTTCTTCACGTCGTCGTAGCCCAGCTTGCTCAGGAGGAGGGCGTCGGGGATGTACATCGCCGCCCACTCGCGGTCGGCAGCCCCGGTGGCGAAGGCGGCATAGCCGGCCTTGGCGCACTTGGCCACCACGTCCTTGAACCCGTCCTGGGTGAAGGCGAAGTTGGCCGGCACCGTGATGCCGAGCTGCTGGAAGAGCTTCTTGTTGAAGTAGATCTCGTCCGAGGCCGCCTCCACCGGGATCGCCCAGGTGCCCACCTTGCCGCCCGGCCCCGGGCGCGTCCAGAAGGCCTTGCCGTACGGCTCGATGTTCTCCCAGCGGATGCCCTGCGACAGGTCGGCCAACCACCCCGCGGTGATGAACTCCGGCACATCGTTGTCGTAATAGAAGACGTCCGGGAAGCCTGAGCCGGCGGTGAAGGCCGCACGCAGGGCCGGCCACATGTTCTTCTTCTCGTAGAAGGTGATCTCGACCGTGTGCCCGGAGTGCTTGGCCTCGAAGCGGCGCTTCGCCTCGAAGAGCACCGCCTTCTTGCTGTCCTCCACCGCCCAGTGGCTCCACCACTGGAGCTGAGCGGCCTCGGCCGGTCCGGCGAGAGCCCCGATGACCATCAGGACGGCAGCGAGCGTTGCCAGGCCCCATCCCGTCGTCTTCCTCATGGCGTCCTCCTGCGTTGCGGGTTTCCCGTCAGGTGGCATGGCTGACGAGCGCGCTACGTCGCGCCGAGCAGGGCCCTGAGCCGGGCGACCGCGGCCCCAGGCTCGCGAGCACCCGCACGGCGACCGTTTTCCCCGGTGGGGAGAGCGGGGGAGCCGCGCTATTTGCCGGCGGCGGCCCGTGCCGCCGCGAGCGCCGCCTCGTAGTTCGGCTCGGTGGTGACCTCCTTGACGTACTCCACGTGCTTGACCTGGCCGTCTCTGCCGACGACGAAGACGGCGCGCGCCTCGAGCCCGGCGAGCGGGCCGTCCTTCATGAGCGTGCCGTACCGCTGGCCGAAGCCCTTGTCGCGGAAGTCCGACAGGGTCCGGACGCGAGTGACGCCCGCGGCGCCGCACCAGCGCTTCTGCGCGAACGGCAGATCCATGCTGATCGTCCACACCTCCACGCCTTCGCCGAGCTTCGCTGCTTCCTCGTTGAACCGCCGCGTCTCCGTATCGCAGACGGGCGTGTCGAGGGAGGGGACGGCGCTGAGGATGACGACCTTGCCCCGGGCGCTCGACAGGCTGACGGGCTGGAGGCCGTTGTCCACGGCGGCGAAATCGGGGGCGACTTGATTCGGCTTGATCTCCGGGCCGACGAGGGTCAGCGGGGTTCCCTTGAACGTCACCTGGGCCATGGAGTCCTCCTTGTCGATCTTCGGAGCTGACCGGGCGCTTCGGTTGAGCGCGCGCGTACACTCCGCTGCGAGAGGCGGCCTCTCGCCCCCGACGATTGGGCGTTCGCCGGCGGCTCCGTCAGTATATACCGAAGGCGCCGAGCGCGCGGGGCCGGGCGGACCTGGACGCTTCGGGCGACCCCGGCTACAATCCGGGGGGAGGTCACCGATGAGCACCCGACGCGACGCGCTCCTGGCCGAGACCGACTGGCTGGCCGCCCGCCTCGACGATCCGAGCGTCCGGATCGTCGACATCCGCGGCACCATCAAGCCGCCCAGCGCCCCGAAGCCCTGGTACGCCGCGAGCCGGGAGGCGTACGAGGGGGGACACATCGCGGGGGCCGTCTTCGTCGACTGGCTCCGGGACATCGTGGATCGCTCGGCGCCCGTCAAGATGACCGTGGCGCGGTCCGAGCCGTTCGCCGCGCTGATGGGCCGGCTCGGGATCGGCGATGAGCACGCGGTCATCGTCTACGACGACAACGGCCACATCGCCCCGCGCCTGTGGTGGGCGCTGAACTACTACGGCCATCCCGCCGTGCGCGTCCTGAACGGCGGCTTCACGAAGTGGGTCGCGGAGGGCCGGCCGGTGACGGCCGCCGCCCCGCAGCCCCGGCCGGCCCGGTTCACCGCACGCGTCCAGTCGGAGTGGCGGGCGGGCGTGGATGAGGTCCGCGCGCGGCTCGACGACCCCGCAGTGGTGCTCGTGGACTGCCGGAGCCCGGCCGAGTTCCGGGGGGAGATTGGCCGCGGCGAGAAGTTCGGGCGGATCCCGGGTGCGGTGAACCTCCCCGTCGGCCAGCTCATGGAGGGCGAGCACAAGGTCTGGCGGTCGGAGGCGGATCTCCGCACGCTCTTCGACGAGGCCGGGATCAGAGCCGATCGCGAGGTCATCACCTACTGCAACGCCGGGGTCTCCGCTTCGATCGGGCTCCTCGGCGCCAAGCTCCTCGGCTACCCCCAGGCGCGCAACTTCGCCGGCTCCTGGTACGAGTGGGAGCACGACCCCCAAAATCCGATCGCCACGGGCTAGGTCACCCGGGGGGGGCTCCGCCCCCCTTCCGGACCACCCCCGAGGAGGGGTGGCGCCGGCCGGACTCCCGCGAAGCGGGTGGGCGCGCGGAGCGGAACACCTTGAGACGTTGCGGTAGTCTCTCGCGAGTCGTGCCGTTTCTCCGACAGACACCTAGTGTAGTCTAGCCGAAGTCTGGCAGGACTTATTCGGGAATGCTGTGGCACGGGTGGGTCCTGCCGCGGCGAACAGCCCACCGGCGTCCTCGCGGCGAAAAACGAGGCGGCCCTGAGGCCGTCCGGAGGAGTGCGCGTGAAACACCCCTGGCGGTGTATCACGCCGCTGCGGGCGCCGTGGGCGCCAGTTCGCCGCGTCACCCGCCCGTTCCGCGATGCCCTGCGCGAATTATCCGGGCTATCGCGCCAGGCCAAGCCTGGGAGAGGAGGAAGTCGGACATGAGCT
>CAZDYT010000182.1:0-7415 GCA_964509395.1 uncultured bacterium | reverse complement strand
TCGGCTTCCGGATTCTGGACGAGGAGCGCGTCCAGACCCGGCTCGCCGCCGGCGGGCCCGGCGTCCTGCCGCGGGGGGCCGTGAGCGCGACCTTCGACACGGTCCACCGGTTCCTCAGTCGGGTCCGGGACGGCAACGGCGAGCGAACGCGCGTGGTGGCGGTGGCGACCTCCGCCGTCCGCGACGCCGAGAACCGCGACCGCCTCCTGGAGCGGCTCCGGCGCCGGGAGGGCGTGGACGTGCAGGTTCTCAGCCCGGGGCAGGAGGCCCGGCTCGGCGTGCTGGCCGCGCGCTGGGGCCTCACGGTCCGGGACGGGCTGATCGCGGATCTCGGGGGGTCGAGCCTGCAGCTCACGCGGCTCCGAGCCGGCCAGGTTGTCTCGACCGCGAGCCTGCCGCTGGGCGCCGTTCGGGCCACCTGGCGGTTCCTGCGTCGGGATCCACCGAAGCCCCGGGCGCTGCGCGCCCTCCGGCGGATGATCCACGATCAGCTGCGCGACGCGCTGCCGCCCGCCCGCCGCGGCGAGGAGATCGTCGGGCTCGGCGGCACCGTGCGGACGCTGGCGCGGATGCACCTGCGGGCCCACGGGATCCGCCGCGTCTCGCGTCACGGCCTGCGCCTGCGCCAGTCCGACGTGACCGCGATCCGCGAGCGGTTGGAGCCCCTGCCGGTGAGGTGGCGCCGGCGCCTCCCGGGGCTCAAGGCCGAGCGGGCGGACATCATCCTGGCCGGCGCCATCGTGATCGAAGACGTGATGACGTTGGGCGGCTACCTCACACTGGTCGTCTGCACGCACGGAGTGCGCGACGGGCTGCTCGTGCGAGAGGCGTTCGACGGCGGGGGTGAGTGATGACACTCGAGGGGCTCGTCAACCGAGAGCTGTCCTGGCTCGAGTTCAACCGGCGGGTCCTCGAGGAGGCGCAGGACGAGGGCATGCCGCTGCTGGAGCGCGTGAAGTTCCTGTCGATCTTCAGCTCCAACCTCGACGAGTTCTTCATGATCCGGGTGGCGGACCTCAAGCGGCAGATCCACGCCGGCGACCAGGAGCGGGGCTCCGACGGGCTGACCCCGGCCGAGGCGATGGCCGCGGTCTCGGCGCGGACGCACGAGCTGGTCGAGGAGCAGCACCGGTGCTTCCTGGAGACCATCCAACCCCGCCTGGCCGCCGAGGGGATCCGGATCCTCCGGCCCAAGGAGATCGACGACGAGCAGCACCGATTCCTCGACGGGTACTTCCAGCACACGCTGCTGCCGGTCCTGACGCCGCTGGCGATCGATCCCGGCCATCCGTTCCCCTACCTCGGCAACTGCTCCCTCGTGCTCATCGCCTCGATCCGGCCGTCGGCCGCCTCCCCGCTGCCGCACACCTCGCTCGCGGTGGTCCACATCCCCGGCCAGGTCGTGCCGCGCTTCGTCGCCCTGCCCGAGCCGACCGGGCAGTATGCCTTCATGCTGCTGGAGGACGTGATCCGGCTGCACCTGCCCCGCCTGTACCACGGCTACGAGATCCTTTCCTGCCACGCGATCCGTGTCACGCGCGACGCCGACATCGCGCTGCCGCGCGGCCGCATCCACGACCTCCTGGCGAGCATCGAGGAGAGCCTCCGCGAGCGGCGGATGGGGACGGCGGTGCGCCTGCAGTACGAGGCCGACCTGCCGCCGTCGGTGCTGGCGACCCTCGTCGATGAGCTGGAGCTGAGCCCCGAGGACCTCTACGAGGGCGAGGGCTTCACGGCGTTCTCCGATCTCTTCCAGCTCTACGCCGCCGCGGATCTCCCGCGCCTGAAGGACCGCCCGCTGCCCCCCCATCCGGTGCCGGCCTTCGACAGCGCGCCCGACTTCTGGGCGGCCATCCGGGAGAAGGACATCCTGGTCCACCACCCCTACCACTCCTTCGACGCCGTCACCCGCTTCGTGCGGGAGGCAGCCGTCGATCCGCGCGTGCTCGCCATCAAGATGACGCTCTACCGGGTGAGCCCCACGTCCCCCATCGCCCAGGCCCTGACGCTGGCGGCCGAGAACGGCAAGGAGGTGGCGGTGCTGGTGGAGCTGCGGGCCCGCTTCGACGAGGAGGCGAACATCCGGTGGGCGCGGGCGCTCGAGGAGGTCGGGGCCCACGTCGTCTACGGCCTCGTCGGGTACAAGACGCACTGCAAGGCGTGCCTGGTCGTCCGGCAGGACGCCGACGGGATCCGGCGCTACTGCCACCTCGCCACCGGGAACTACAACGTGCGGACCGGCGGCATCTACGCCGACCTCGGGCTCTTCACCTGCCGGGAGTCGTTCGGCGAGGACCTCACCGAGCTGTTCAACCTGCTGACCGGCTACACCCACCCCCGGGCCTTCCACCACCTGATCGTCGCGCCCTTCGAGCTCCGCGATGCGGTCATCGAGCGGATCCGGCGGGAGGCCGACCACGCGCGGGCCGGCCGGCCGGCCCGGCTCATCGCCAAGATGAACAGCCTGGTCGACGGGAAGCTCATCGAGGAGCTGTACGCCGCGAGCCAGGCGGGGGCCGACGTCGACCTGATCGTGCGGGGCATCTGCTGCCTCCGCCCCGGCGTCCCGGGGCTCTCCGATCGGATCCGGGCGATCTCCATCATCGACCGCTTCCTCGAGCACGCCCGGATCTTCTACTTCGAGAACGACGGGAGTCCCGACTACCTCCTGGCCTCCGCCGACTGGATGCCGCGCAACCTCGACCGCCGCGTCGAGGTGGCCTTCCCGGTCCTGGATCCCCTGCTGCAGGCCCAGATCCGGCAGATCCTGGCGATCCAGCTCGCGGACACGGTCAAGGCGCACGAGATCCTGCCCGACGGGCGGTCGCGGCGGGTGCGATGCGAGGCGGGGCCGCCGCTCCGGTCCCAGGAACGGCTGTACGAGATGGTGGGCGCGCTGCGGTCGGCCTCCTGAGGGGCAGGCCGTTCTTCCGGGCGGGCATCGGCATGCAGGCCACACTCGAGCGCGAGCTGAAGCTCGCCGTCGGACCCCGCTTCCGGCTTCCCGCCCTGCCAGGCGACCCGCTGCCCGCCCGGGTCTTCACCTCGACCTACTACGACACCGCGGACTACCGGCTCGCCGGCGCCGGGGTGACCCTGCGGCGTCGGGTCGAGCGGCGGACGGGCGTCTGGCAGCTCAAGCTCCCGCGCGGCGCGGCCCGCCTCGAGCTGGAGCTGGCGGGCGGGTCCGCCCATCCGCCCGAGGAGGTGCGCGACCTCGTGACCGCGTACGCGCGCGGCCAGGAGCTGCGCCCGGTCGCGACGCTGCGCTCGCGTCGCACCGGGCTCCGCGTGCGCGGCCTGGCCGGCCCGATCGCCGACGTCGTCGTCGACGCGGTCGCGGTCCTCGACGGCCGGAAGGTGCTCCGGCGGCTGCGCGAGCTGGAAGTCGAGCTGATCGACGGGGACGAGGCCGCGCTCGGCCAGATCGGAGAGGCCCTCCGCGCGGCCGGCGCGGCGGACGGCGCCGGGCGTCCCAAGCTGTTCCAGGCGCTCGATCTCGCGCCTCCGGTGCCGCCCGAGCCGATCGCTCCCGCGGCGCCCGCCGCCGAGCATCTGAAGGCCATGATCCAGGCCCAGCTCGCCGCGGTGCTCGCCCACGACCCCGGCACGCGGCTCGGGAGTCACCCCGAGGATCTCCACCAGATGCGCGTGGCGACCCGGCGCCTCCGCGCGCTCCTGCGCGCCGCGCGGCCGATGCTCGCCCCGGAGTGGGTCGAGCCGCTCCGCGCCGAGCTGGCCTGGCTCGCGGATCTCCTGGGGACGGTCCGCGATCTCGATGTCCTGCTCGGGCACGTCCGCGACCAGGCGGCCCTCCTCAAGCCGGCCGAGCGCCGCGCCTTCGCCCGGCTCCTCCGCCGGCTCGACGCCGAGTGGGTCCAGGCTCGCGCGGCGATGCTCGAGGCGCTCCGGAGCGAGCGGTACCTGCGCCTGCTCGATCGAGTGGAGGACGCGGGCCGCGCCCCCCGGGTCGTCGCGACGGCCGTGTCGCTCGGCGCCATCGCGGGGAGCGAGTTCGACAAGCTCCGGAAGGCCATGCGGGCGCTCGGCGACGAGCCGAGCGATGCCGAGCTCCACGCCATCCGGATCCGGGGCAAGCGCGCGCGGTACGCCGCCGAGCTGGCCGAGGCCGCCATAGGGAAGCCGGCAACGCGCTTCATCCGGACGGCGCGGCTCTTCCAGGACGTGCTGGGCGAACACCAGGACGCCGTCGTCGCCGAGCAGCGCCTGCGCCGGCTCGTCGCCGAGACCGGCAGCCGCTGGGCGGCCTTCGCGGCGGGGCGGCTCGTCGAGCGCCAGCGGGCCCGCCGGCAGGCCGCGCGGGCGGCGCTGCCGGACATCCGGAAGAAGCTCGAGAAGCGGGGACACTCGGCGTGGCCGTGAGCGAGGTCGTGCGGGCGGCGGGCGGGGTCGTCTCCCGGTCGAACGAGCGCGGCGAGCTGGAGGTCCTGCTGGTCCACCGCGCCGCGCACGACGACTGGACCTTTCCCAAGGGCAAGGCCCTCCTGGGCGAGACGGACGAGGCCTGCGCGCTACGCGAGATCGAGGAGGAGACCGGCCTCCGCTGCGCGCTCCAGGCCGAGCTCGGGGAGGCCCGGTATCGCGATCGGGCCGGCCGCCAGAAGATCGTCCGCTACTGGGTGATGCGCCCGCTCGCCGGCGTCGCGGCGCCGCACAACGAGGTGGACGCCGTGCGCTGGACCCCGCTCGCCGCCGCGGCCGAGCTCTTGACGTACGAGCGCGACCGCGCCCTCCTCGCCGCCTTCCCCCACGGGCGCGGCGGCTGATCGGCGCTCAGGGCACGCCGACGCGGGCGCGCTCGGGAGGGACGGCGCGGACCAGGGAGTCGGCGCTCGCGGGGCTGGTGGCGACGGGAACGTTGAAGGCATCCGCCACGCGCCGGCGCCCTCGCGGGTTTTCCTCACCAGTCTACTGGACCGGGCTTGACGAGACGGCGTCTGGCGGGCTACCTATCGGTGTCCCGTCCCAACCCTTCCGGGGAAGGCCGCCGGGTCCCGCCGGCAGCCCGGCCGCCGACTCCCGCGTGATCACGAGAGGAGGGAGGCCCGTGGCTCAGGCGAAGCGCTCGAAGACGGACGGTACGCCCAAGAGCGGTCCTGGAATCCGCACCCTGGCGATCGACATCGGCGGCACCGGCCTCAAGGCCTCGGTCCTGGACGAGGAGGGCAAGATGCTCGTCGACCGGGTGCGCGTCGAGACCCCCGTCGGGAGCCCGCCGGACGGGATCGTCGAAGCGCTGGCCAAGCTGGTCGAGCCCCTCCCCGCCTTCGACCGCGTCTCGGTCGGGTTCCCGGGGGTCGTCCGCGTCGGGAAGGTGCTGACGGCCCCCAACCTCGGGCACGAGGACTGGAAGGGATTCGATCTCGCCCGGGCGCTCACAAAGCGGCTGGGCAAGCCGGCCCGCGTCTGCAACGACGCCGACATGCAGGGGCTGGCCGCGATCCAGGGGACGGGGGTGGAGCTGGTCATCACCCTCGGCACCGGGTTCGGCACCGCCCTCTATCTGGACGGTCGCCTGGCCCCGCACCTCGAGCTGGCCCACCATCCGTTCCGGAAGGGCGAGAGCTACGAGGAGCAGCTTGGCAACCCGGCCCGGAAGAGGGTCGGGACGACGAAGTGGAACAAGCGCATCCAGAAGGCCATCAAGAACCTCCGCAACCTCGTCCACTTCGATCACCTCTACATCGGCGGCGGCAACGCGAAGAAGATCACCTTCACGCCCGATCCCGACATCACCATCATCTCCAACGAGGCCGGCATCAAGGGCGGCATCGCGCTCTGGAAGGGCTGAGGCTGACTCAGGCCGTGGCGGGCGGACTGGGCAAGCCAGCAGAGCAGGAGAGAGATGAGACTACCCGAGCCCTCCTGAAAGGCGCGGGCAGGGCGCTCCGTCAGCCAGTGACGATCAATTCCACCCGCGCGCGATATTCCTTCGCTTTGTAGGGAAGAACAAGGCGCCTCGGAGCGTGCGCGTTTCGCTGGATCTCATCCCCCCATTGCGTCCAGCCTTTGCGAGGATGGCGGGCAAACAGCTCCAGCCGGGGGGCCGGGCTGCACCGCTCGATCAGGTGGTAGAACTCGTCGGGCTTTCGCGAGTGCTCGCGCTTGCGGACGCAGACGATGTTGACCGCACGCCGACCTGGTTTGAACGTCCGGAGGTGGCCGCGGACGCCGAACAGGAGAAGCTCCGTGACATTCCGATAGTAGAAGCCTACACCCCGGCCGTCCGCCCCCCCGTCCTTGCGGATCTTGTACCAAACGAGATTCGTCTTGTAGGTGAAGCCCCACGCTTCCATCACCTGCAAGCCCCACGCAAGGAGGGCATTCGGGCACCAGAGGTAGAGGTGCGCGGGCGTGTCGGCGATCTCCCTCACCGGAAGGCCACAGATCTCCTCAATCGTCATCGTCCGGTAGCGGTGGAGGCGGCGGTGCTCCGGCGCCATTTTCCCCGTCCGGTTCGAGAATTGCCACGGCGGGTCGGCGTAAATGGTTTTGAACTTCCTCGGCGGTGGTTTGTGGCCGTTCCCGTTCCGATCGCCGATGCTCCGAGCCGTTCCAATGGGAGCGACGACGAGCGGGAAGCTAGGCGTGAGGGTCATAGAGCACTCTCCTCATCCCGAATGCGAGCACGGGACACCCGCCTGCCGAGCGGTTGTTGAGCTTCGGGGTGAGTTTTCCCATGTGCGTTGTTGAAGCGCCGTACGACGCACCCTTACCCAGCTCGTCGAAGAGCTGCTGGAGCTCCCAGGTGCGGGTGATGATGACGCCTACGGAAAGCACGTTGATTTCAAAAAGCAGGCGGAAGGTGGTGAGGTCGCGGTCGTAGAACGGGTCCTTATTGTTCCACTCGGTCTCGATCGCGACGCGATTCTTGAAATAGTCCACGTGGTGGGTAGGCGCGAGAGTTTCCACGCCGTCCACCACGATCCGAACGTCAAAGCTCCGCTCCTGCCATCCCCGACTCGCGAAGAACCCGTTGATACCCTTGCTGATGGGGGACTTTGCGCCGCCGGCGGCGACGATATGAGACCGGGGAAGCCTGAGCTGGCCAAGAGCAGCGAGGATATCCCTCCACTCCGCGGGGAAATCAGTCCTGAGAACGGCGCACGCGTGATGCCGCTCCGGAACCTCGTATCGCTCCCTAAGGGCCGCCGGGATGAGGTCGAGGCCCAGGAGTTCCTCTCCTCTGGGGTGGATCCTATGACACGACAGCCGAGCCTTGTCAAGTGTATAGTGCCACGCCTTGTGGATCGATGTGAGGAAGGCCACAACGCCGTGGTGTGGCGGTCGGCGGGCTGACCGGGTTCCTGACGAGGAGGGGCGCGATGGCCAGCCTCAGCGCCCCTCCGTCAGCGCCGCCTCCGCCTGCGCCAGCCAGAGCCCCATGGCCATGT
>CAZDYT010000181.1:0-7432 GCA_964509395.1 uncultured bacterium | reverse complement strand
GGTTGGGGCGGGAGGATTCGAACCTCCGAATACGGGATCCAAAGTCCCGCGCCTTACCGCTTGGCCACGCCCCAGGACACCACGGGACGCTGCTGCGTCCGCCCCCCGCGGGCCTCCCGGGCGATCGAGAGCGCGGGGCCGGTCACCGTCCGGACGACCCACGTCCGCCACGGCCGCTCCGCGAGCGCCTCGAGGATGCGTCGGGCTGCCGTCCCCGAGGGCGCGACACCGATCACCGTCGGCCCGCTCCCCGACATGACGGCGCCGAGCGCTCCCGCACCGAGGAGGGCTGCCTTGACGTCGGCGAGCCCAGGCCAGAGCTCGGCGGCGGCCCGCTCGAGACCGTTGACAACCCGCGCCGCGATTGCCCGGGCCCCGCCGGGAAGCGCCGCCACGAGCGCGCGCACCGCGACGCCCGAGCTGAAATCACTCGGGCGGAGCCGGCCGTAGACGTCGCGCGTCGCGAGCGGGAAGCCCGGATTCACGACGACCAGCGCCACCGGGCGATGCGGCGGGACGGCCGCCAGGCGCTCGCCGCGGCCCGAGGCCAGTCCGGGCCCCTCGCCCAGGAAGAACGGGACGTCCATCCCCAGCTCGGTGGCCAGAGCGTGACCCCGTGCGGGTGACAGGGGCACCCCCCAGAGCCGGCTCAGTCCGACCAGGACGGCCGCCGCGTCCGCGGACCCGCCGCCCAGTCCGGCTGCCACCGGTATCCCCTTGTCGATGCGGATCCTGACGCCCGTGCGAACCCCGGCCTCGCGCCCGAGCAGGTCCGCCGCACGCCACGCCAGGTTCTCGGCGCCCTGCGGAACGCCCGGGGCATCACACGAGACCTCGATGCCCTCGGCCCCGCGCGCGGTGGTCGCGAGAGTCACTCGGTCCGCGAGGTCGACGGCCGAGAGGAAGGTCAGAAGCTCGTGGTACCCATCGGCCCGCGGCCCCAGCACCTCGAGGCCCAGATTCACCTTGGCGCGGGCCCGCACCGTCAGGCGCCGTCCGCCTTGGAGCACGAGAAACCCTAACATGACGAGGGTTTCCTGTCAATCGACGTGTTCGATCGGCACGCCGGGTGGCAGCACGATCTCGAACGCCTCGGGCGGGGGAGCGGTGTTCTCGCCGGAGATGTACCGGAGGCGTACCTCGAGGGACTGGCTCGGGACCTCGAGGGCCAGGCCCACGAGCTGTCCGTTGATGGTCCGGTCGAAGGTGGCGGTGAGGCGCTGGCCGTTCTCGAGCTGAAGTCGCGCGGGCTGCCCCTCCACGGTGACCCAGACCTGCTGGCGGACGTTGCCCTGCTCGAACTCGACGTGGGCGTCTGCGCCCGGCGCGACCCGCACGGAGACGCCCTCCGGCGGCGGGGGAACCTGTCCCGCGAGGAGCCGGATGAGGGTCTCCGGCCGGAGGGGGACACCGATCCATCGGCTCATCGCCTCGGCAGTCGGGCGGGCGGTCCACGCCTTCCGCTCGGTGAGGCTGAAGACCAGGAGGCGATCCGGCCCGGCCGTGACCACCACGGCCGGCAGGCCGAGGGGGGTGATGGCTTCGTAGCGCAGCCGGGTCGGCGATAGCAAGAGGACGCCGGCGGTCCGCTGGGCCTGTCCATTCCGAACCACCGTGAGGTCGACCGCGGCCCGGAGCCCGGGGAACTGCCGCCACTGGGTCTCCCACCGGCGCACCAGGGCCTCCGCCTGGTCGGCCGGGATGCTGCCGAGGACCGGGGGCGGGCGGCCGGGCGCGGTGGCGCACCCGGCGGCGCCGAGGGCGACGAGCGCGGCGACCGTGTGACGGAGCGGGCCGAGCCCGCGATGCACGCCGTTCACGCCGTGGTTTACTTCCGACCTTCCCGCTGCTGCCGGACCTGTTGGATCTTCCGCTTCACGCTGTCGTTGGCGGGATCGAGCTCGAGCGACTTCTCCCAGGCGCGCAGGGCCTCGGCCTCGTTCCCGGTCTTGAGCTGGGCATCGCCCAGGTGGTCGTAGATGACGGGGTCCGCCTTGTCTTTGGTCAACTCGACGGCGCGCGCCAGCTCACGCAGCGCCTCCTGGTACCGGCCCTGCTGGTAGTAGGCCCAGCCGAGGCTATCGACGAAGTACCCGTTGTCCGGCTCCAGGTCGAGGGCCTTCCGGATGAGCTGCTCCGCCTCCTCCAGGCGGATTCCCTTCTCGGCGAACATGTAGCCCACGTAGTTAAAGGCCTCGGCATGCCTGGGATCGAGCGCGATGACCCGGCGGAACTGGCCCACCGCCTCGTCGAACTTCCCGAGCTTCTCGTAGATGACGCCGAGTTGGAAGCGGAGGTCCTTCTGCTTGTCGTCGAGGGTGAGGCCTTCCTGGTAGGTCGCGACGGCGTGATCGTACTGGTTCGCGCGGAAGTAGGCCATGCCGAGGTAGAGGAAGAGGTCCGCGCGCTTCGGGTCGAGATTGATCGCTTCGCGGAGGACCTGGATGGCCTCGGCGTAGCGCTTGGCGCGGCTATGGAGAAACCCGAGCTGCAGGCGCGCATCGATCGAGCGCGGATCGATCCGGAGCACCTCTCGGAGTTCCTCGAGCGCCTCGGCCTCCCGCCCGGCATCGAGATAGGCGGAGGCGAGGTAGAAGCGCGCGCGGAGATTTGTCGGGTCCAGCGCGAGGACGTGTCGGAAGGCAATGATCGCCTCGTCGTACGCCTTCTGCTCGTACCGGACGGCGCCGAGCTTGATCCAGACGCGCGGGTCGCTGGGGAGCTGATCGGCGAGCGCCGCGTACTCCTCGGCCGCGTCCTGGTACTTGCCCAGGCGGATCAAGAGCTCGCCCAGGCGATCGTGAAGCGCCGCGTTGTCCGGGTTCGCCTCGATCGCTTGCCGGTACACCTGGACGGCCTCCTCGGGGCGCTTCTCCTGCTCGTACACGAAGGCGAGCGCCGCCCAGGCACCGTCCTGGTCCGGGTCCAGCTCGACGGCCCGCCGGAGCAGGCGGATGGCGTCGTCCCAGGCCTTACGCTCGACCGCGAGCTGACCCAGGAGGTAGTGGGCGCGCGCGTGTCGGGGCTGCACCTGGAGGAGGCGCTCGAGGATCCCGCGGGCGCGCTCGTAATCCCGCTGCTCGGCGAGGTAGCGCGCGAGCCGCTCGTAGGGCTCCGGCGCGGAGGGATCCAGGCGGATCGCCTCTTCGAGCTCGGCCGCCGCTTCTGCCCCCTTTTTCTGCGCGTGGTAGAGCTCCGCCAGCGTGAGGTGTGCCTGGACGAAGGTGGGCTCCAGTGCGAGGGCCTTCTGCGCGGCCGCGATGGCCTCTCCGTAACTCTCCAGCCGCCCGAGCCACCGCGCGAGCTGGATCCAGAGCACCGGGCTCTGGCTGTCGCGGTCGATCGCCTTCCGGAGCTCGGCGATCGCGTCGGCCGTACGGCCCGCGTGGGCGTAGAGATGAGCCATGGCCGCGTGCAGGTACGCGACGTGGTCGGCCTCTCGCCTGGGCGCGGTGGCCGGGGGCGAACTGCTGGGCGCCGTCGCCCCGGGCTTGGGGGCTGCCGCACAGCCCAGGAAGAGCGTGATCACCAGCGCGGACGGCCAACCGCGGGACCACTTCATCGAGGTACCTCTCCTTCAGTCGCGCCGAGGGGTGCCAGATGGAACCGGATAGCCCGGACGTCTGACGTTGGGGCGACGGCGCGACAACGCGCCAGGAGGCTGGCTTCGTCCAGCGTCAGCCGATGGAGCCACCCCGAGCTCTCCACGGCCACGTGGAGGACGCCGCCGTCCACTCGCTCGGCCCGCGATCGGGTCGCGGCTGGCCCCGCGATCTCGGGCCACGCGGCGATCAGGCGCGCTTCGGCCAGGCGCTCGGCCATCCCCGGGAGCGCCGCCAGCACCTCTCCGACGCGGACAGGGTCAGTCATGGGGCCGGCCGCCGTCCGGAGCTTACCACGGCCAGGGCTCGCTCGAGGCGTCGCACGTCGCCGCCGACGGCGGTGGCGGCGGCAAGGGCGATGAGGCCGGCGAACAGCACGATGATCGGGAGCATCAGCATCGCGCCCTGGAGCGACTTGCGGTCGGCGATCAGGCCGACGATGAACGGGGAGAGGGCTGCGCCACCAAGGTTCACGAGGAAGACGAAGATCGCCATGGCGGTTGCCCGGAGCGCAGGCTCGACGACGTTGTGGATCACGGCGTTCACGCTGCCCATGTACAGGACCAGGAAGAAAACCGCCAAGAAGAGGGCCGGAAGGAAAACCCGGCGGCCCGGGTGGAGCAGGAGCACGAGTCCGCACGGCGCGGCGAGGATGAACCCGCCGGCGATGGTGAGGAGGTGGCCGGCGGGCGTCCGGCGCGTGAGCGCGTCGCCGATGAGCCCCCCGGAGACCACCCCCAGGAGGCCGCCAGAGGCCCAGAGCAGGCCGACCCAGAAGCTCGCTTCGGGTGTCGAGAAGTGCTTCACCCGCTCGAGATAGAGAGGCAACCAGTGGTTGAAGGCGCCGATGGCGAAGGCGACGAGCATCCCGACGGCGCAGACCATCACGAAGGTGGGGATCCGGAAGAGCCCGAGGATGCCGGTGGCGATCCCGGCGGTCTGGTCGCTGGCGACCGCGGCGGCCACGGGGCCGTCAGTGGCGAGCACATCCTGACCGCCCCGCGGCGGATCGCCGAGGCGCCAGGCGAGCGCGGCCAGGAGCACGCTCGGAACGCCCACGAGGAAAAATGCGGCCCGCCACCCGAAGCGGCTCCCCACCACCCCGCCGACCATCACGCCGATGGCGCCGCCGACGGGGATGGCGGCGTTGAAGAGGCCGTTCACGAAGCCGCGGCGTGACTTCGGGAAGAGGTCCGACACCATGGCGGTGGCGGTGGGACCGTAGGAGGCTTCGCCGATGCCGACGAGGGCGCGGGTGAGGAAGAGCTGGCCGTAGGAGCGCGCCAGCCCGGACAGGACCGTCGCGGCGCCCCAGACCGCGACCCCGACGGCGATGAGCCGGGTCCGGGACAGCCGGTCGCCCAGGACCCCGAGCGGAATGGAGCCGGTGAGGTAGAGAATCATGAAGGCCGAGCCGAGCGCGCCGAGCGCCGCGTCCGAGGCGGCGAAGTCCCGCTGGACGAGGGACAGGACACCGGAGATGATCTGGCGGTCCACGTAGTTGAACAGGTTGATGGCAAACAGCACCGCGAGGGCGTGTCGCGCGTCTCGCGGTGGGACGATGAGGGGCATCGACGAGCTCATGAGGATCCGGGCTTCGCAAGATCATCGTAGCACGCGCGCGCGGGGGGACAAAGGTTCCGCGCGCGTTTGCAGCGCGTTTGACGCCGTCCACCCGGTGGCGTAGCATGCAGGGCGGAATGGCCCACGCGCGGCGCGGCGATCTCTTGACGGTGGACGTGACGGACCTCGCCTTCGGTGGGGAGGGGGTGGCGCGCGCCGATGGGTACGTCATCTTCGTGCCCGGCGGGGTGCCCGGGGACCGGCTCGAGGTCCGGCTGACGCAGGTGCGCCCGCGCTTCGGGCGTGCGCAGATCGAGCGCCTCGTGACGCCGTCTCGGCATCGGACCGATCCCCCGTGCCCCTACTTCGGCCGGTGCGGCGGCTGTCGCCTCCAGCACGTCCGGTACGAGGCGCAGCTCGAGTTCAAGCAGCGGCAGGTGGCCGAGTCCCTGGGCCGGCTCGGCGGCCTGGGCCCGGCCGAGGAGCTCCCGCTCCGGCCGATCCTCGGTGCGCCGGAGATCTACGGGTACCGCAACAAGATGGAGTTCACGTTCGCCGAGGCCGACGGCCAGGCGATCATCGGCCTCCACCAGGCGGAGCGGTACGACGCGATCCTGGACATCGAGCGCTGCCTGCTGCAGTCGGAGACGCTGAACGCGATCCTCGCCGAGGTGCGCGCCTTCGTGCGCGAGAGTGGCTCGCGCGTCTACTGCCAGGAGCGGGAGGACGGCCTGCTCCGCTTCCTCGTGCTGCGGGAAGGGCAGGCGACGGGAGAAACCATGATCAACCTGGTGACCGCGTCGCCCGACGTGGCGACGGCCCAGGCGTTGGCCGATCGCCTGCGGGCGCGGTGTCCCCAGGTGACGGCGGTCGTGCTCAACGTGAACCCCAAGAAGGCGGCGGTGGCGGTCGGCGTGGAGGAGCACCCCATCGCGGGCAACGAGCGGATCCGCGAGCGCCTCGGCGGTGTCGAGTTTTCCATTTCGGCGAACTCGTTCTTCCAGACCAACACCCGCCAGGCGGAGCGGCTGTTCGCCGTGGTTGCCGAGTACGCGGGGCTGACGGGTCGCGAGGTCGTGTTCGACCTCTACTCAGGGACCGGCGCGATCAGCCTCCTGCTGGCGCGCCAGGCCCGGGCCGTGTACGGGATCGAGTTGGTGCCGGCGGCGATCGAGGACGCCACGCGCAACGCCGCCGCAAACGGAATCGACAACTGCGTCTTCCTCTCCGGCGAAGTCCGCCACGTCCTCCCCGAGCTCCTGCGGAAGGGGATCCGGGCCGAGGTCGTGATCGCCGATCCGCCGCGCGCGGGCTTCCATCCGAAGGCGCTGCGCGCCGTCCTCGCCCTCGCGCCCACGCGCATCGTGTACGCGTCGTGTAACCCGACCACGCTCGCCCGCGACCTGGGAACGCTCCGCGCCGGGGGCTACGGGATCACCGCGGTCCAGCCGATCGACATGTTTCCCCATACCCCCCATATCGAGGCGGTGGCGCGGCTCGAGCGCCCGGCCTGACCGCGAGGCGCGGCCCGTCGCCCCGCTTCCGCCCTTCGGTCGCGTTCCCCCCGCCTTGCGTCCTTCTACGGTGCTCGGGCCTTGCCCCGCGGTTGACCGATGCGCCTGATCCTCGATCGCGTGAGGCTCGTGATCGCGCGGGGGCGGATCCTCGTGAACCGGCTGGGGACCTGACGGTGCTGCCGGAGATTGCGCCTATTGCACGCGCATTCGCGGGTCGAGCGCATCTCGCAGGCCGTCGCCGAAGAGGTTGAAGCCCAGGACCGCCAGGAAGATCGCCAACCCGGGATACGTCGTGAGGGAGGGCGCGCGGAAGATGTACTGCCGGCCCTCGCCGAGCATCGATCCCCATTCCGGTGTGGGCGGCTGGACGCCCAGCCCGAGGAACCCGAGCCCCGCCGCCACCAGGATTGCGAACCCCAGGCTCAGCGTGGCCTGCACGATCACAGGCGCCATGGCGTTGGGGAGTACGTGCCAAAGGATGATCGCGACCCGCGTCTGCCCGAGGGCTCGCGCCGCTTCCACGTAGACCTGCTCCCGAATCGACAGCACCGAGCCCCGCACCAGCCGAATGAACGACGGGACCGCACTGATCCCGACCGAGATGATGACATTCTCGAGCCCGACCCCGAGGATGGCCACGAGGGAGAGGGCCAGGAGGAACCCGGGAAACGACAAGAGGATGTCGGCGAAGCGCTGGATGACCAGGTCCGTGTGGCCCCCCTGGAAGCCGGAGATGGCGCCCAGGGGGAC
>CAZDYT010000180.1:0-7447 GCA_964509395.1 uncultured bacterium | reverse complement strand
GGGCTGTCTTTCGGAGCGCGGCGGAGTACGGGGCGAACCCGTCGACCGTGCCCGGGTTCCGGCCCCGGATCCGCGCGAGGCTCGGGCCCGTCAGATGCTGCCCCGGCTCGACCGCGTGACAGGCCGCGCACTGCCGGAAGGCCTCCGCCCCGCGGTGGGGGTCGCCGGCCCGGGGCGCCGCCATCAGGGCGGACGCCCCGGCGGCCATGCCGCCGAGCAGGAGGAGTGTCAGCACCGCGCCCCATCGCCAGCCCGGCCGTTCACAGCGCATGGTCGACTCCCTCATGGACGAGCAGCAGCGCCATCGCCACGTAGGCGAGCGCCAGCCCGATCCCCAGATTCAGCCAGGCCAGCCCGCGGCTCCCCGTGCGCCCACGCCGGTCCGCCGCGGGCCGCGCCGCCCTCGCCAGTGCCGCCGTCCCCGCCGCACCGAGCGCGGCGAGCCCGAGCTTGATCGCGAGGAGGAGCGTGTACGTGTACCCGAACCGGACGTGCGTCATCTCGGACAGCCGCCAGGGCCAGGGCGGCCGGGCAAACGGGGTCCAGAAGACGAGCTGATAGGTCCCGGTCACGGCCAGCACCGCCAGCCCAAGCCAGAGGAACGGAAGGACCCGGGGGGTCGGATGCTCGTCCGTGGTGATCAGCATCGCAGCCGTCCCGCCGAGCCAAAGCGCGAAGCCGACGAGGTGGCCGAAGCGGGCCACAGCGTCCCGGACCGCCGCGGGTAGGGCGAGCAACCCGAACCCGGCTCCGGGAGCGCGCAGGTCGCCCCCGTAGGGGGGTGGCGCCGCGGCCCGGGCCTCGGCGAGGCCCGCCAGCTCCTCGGGGCCACGTGGCCCGACGACGCCGCCCATCGAGTGCAGCGGCGTCGGCGCGAGATCGACGGCCTCGTGGAGCACGAGGACCAGAGCGGCCGCGGCCGCCAGCGCGAGGCCGAGCCCGACGCTCGCCCCGACGAAGACGCGCCGCAGCCGCGCCCGATCCGCGCCGGGCGGCCGCCGCACGTGCCACACTGTGACGACCAGCGTCAACAGCGCGGCGATGCCCAGCAGCGCCTGCTTGACCCCGATCAGGATGATGTAGGCCGCGCCGAAGGGGTAGCGCCGCCACAGCGCCGGGAGGCTCAGGACATCCGGTGACTCGGGCGTCGCCGCGCCGAACTCCATGTTGTAGCTCCCGCTCCCGAGCGAGACGAGGAAGAGCGCCCAGCTCGCGAAGAGAAGCCGCTCCAGGGTGAGCCCCGGCAGGCGCGTGGCCGCCGTCATCCCGCCCAGCCAGAGGGCGAACGCGACGAGGTGCGCCCACTGGACGCCGAGGTGGACGAGCGTCCGCCAGTGGTTGAGGAGCTCCGGGTCGGCGTGCTCGCCCTCGTGCGCCCACACCGGTGCCGCGGCGACGACGAGGAGCGCGGACGCGACCCACAGGGCGAGCACCCCACGGCGGCCGCTGGTGCCGCGGGCCCGCCGGCTCGGGCGGCCTCCCCTGATCACGACCTGCTTCGTGGCGCATCCCGATGAGCCGCCGGTTCCACGGCGTCGCCCCTCTGGTGGCGCAGGCTCCACCACACGGCGGGGATCACCAGGGGCAGGGCAGCGGCCAGCACGCGCCAATCGACGCCGGCTGGCTCCTGCACCTCGACCTCGAACGCCGCCTCCCCCGCGCCGGCCGGCCCCGTGATGGCCACGGTCACGCGCCACGGCCCGGGCTCTGGAATCCTCAGGAGGCCGTCGTAGTGGCCGGGCTCCGCCCCCGGTTCCGGCTCCAGCGGCGCCTCGGCGGCCCGCCGAGTCCCGCCGTTCGCGGCCGCGGGGCGAGGCGAGTCGAGGGCCAGGACAAACGCGAGGGTCACGAGGCCGAGGTGGATCACGGTGCCGATCGTGTGGCGTCAGGCGATCTTCGCCAGGGTGATCATGCCGCCGTCCATGTGCATCGGCTTGTGGCAGTGGAAGAACCAGTCGCCGGGGTTGTGGGCGGTGAACTCGAGCTCGACCGCGCCCGTGTGCGCCTCGACGTCCACGCTGTCCTTGACGACCGGGACGGCCAGCCGCCGGCCGTTCACCGCCACGACCCTGAAGGACTGGCCGTGGAGGTGCATCGGATGCGCCTCCATGCTGTGGTTCTCGAAGCGGACCCGCGCGAGGTCGCCGCGCCGGATGCGGAGCGGATCGGTCTGGGGGTACTGCTTGCCGTTGATCGTCCAGGCGTCGGAGCCCATCATGCCGCCGCTCAGGATCAGGTCGTAACGCTGCTCGGCGCCGGAGGCCGGCGGGAGGGTGTCGCGACCACGGCCCAGGGCGTAGTGCCAGAGGTCGAGCCCCGTGATCCCTTCGACCGGCTCCGCCGGCGTCGCCGCCTGGTGGCCCTCGTACTCGACGCGCACCTGCTCACCCGCGCCCGCGTGTCCCGGCTCGGCGCAGTAGAGGAACCAGACGCCGGGCCGGTCCGCGGTGACCTGAACGTCGTACCGCTCGCTCGGCGCGATCGGCACCGCGTCGACCTCGACCGACTGGACGAGGGGATTCCCGTCGGTGTGCGTCACCTGGAGCCGGTGCCGGGCGAGGCGGATCACGTGCGTGTGGTCGGCACTCGCGTTGATCAAGCGCAAGCGGACGCGCTCGCCCCGGCGCACCCGGAGCGGCGCGGTCGCGGGGTAGGCCCTGCCGTTGATGGTCATCGTGTCGTAGGCGGGCCCGTGCCCCCCGCCCATCATCCCGCCCATGCCGGGCATCCCGCGGCGGCCCATCATCCCGCCTATCCGGCCGCCCATCATCCCCATCATGCCGCCCATGCCACCGCGCGCGCCCGCGGTGCCCTCGCGCGTGGCGGGGAGCGGGTGGCCCCTTCCCGTGGCCCAATCGTCGAGGACCAGCGTGTGTTCGCGGTCGAACGGAAAGGGATCCGGCTCCGCGGGCTCGATAATGAGCGGGCCGGCGAGCCCGAGGTCGAGCTGCCGGTGCTCCTGGAAGTGGGTGTGGTACCACCGGGTCCCGGCCGGGCGCGCCTCGAACTCGTAGACGAACGTCTCGCCCGGCTGGACCCGCCGCTGGGTCACGCCGGGGACGCCGTCCATCGGGTTCGGGACGTCGACCCCGTGCCAGTGGATGGTCGTGGGCTCCGGCAGCGCGTTCCTCAGGGTCACCCGCACCCGCTCGCCTTCGCGGAGGCGGATCTCGGGCCCCGGGACGCGCCCGTTGTAGGCCATCACCTGGATGACCGTCCCGGGCGCGAGCGCCCAGGCCACCTCGCGCGTCTCGAGCCGGATCTCGCGCACGCCGGACGCCGCGGCCCGGACGACGCCGGGGCGCCTGGCACCGGTGCCCAGGCCGAGCACCGCCGCGCCGGCGGCCGTGCGCGCGGAGACCCGCAGGAACTCCCGGCGCGAGAGGGTGCGGCCGATCAGCGCCGTGCCCATGTCGTCCCTCCGTCGGCGCTCCGATGGATCACGCCGTCCGCGGTGACCGCGTAGACCTCGCTCGGCTGCCTCGGGTTGAGCGCGACCGCGGCGAGGTTCTTCAGCCCCTTCCCGATGGGCGCCCAGCTCTGGCCGGCGTCCGTACTCCTGAAGAGGCCGTCCCGCATCGTCGCGTACATCACCTTCGGATCGGCCGGATTCACCGCGAAGCCGCTCACCGTCCGGTTCGTGGGCAGACCGCCCACAAGCTTCCACCCTCAGAAGCAGTCGGGGTTGCGCTGGAGCCCCTCGGCGGTGCCCGCGTACAGGTAGATCCCCCCCATGCCGGTCGGGAGGTTGACCGACGCGAGGACCTTCACCTCGCCCCCGGGCCCGTCGTCCGCGCGGGTCCACTTCCGGCCGCCGTCCGGGCTCCGGTAGAGCCCCTCGCCCTTCTCCCGCACCGCCGCGTGGAGCTTCCCGTCGTTGGGGTCGAGCGCGAGCCCGTGGACGTCGAGCCCGCCGAGGCCGGCGTTGACCGCGTGCCAGGTCCGGCCGCCGTCGGCCGTCCGGAAGACGCCCGCCTCGTGCGTCCCCACGTAGAGGATCGCCGCATCGCGAGGGTCCGGCGCGAGGGCCATCACGTCGAGGTGGGCGTGGGCCGGTGAGACGGCGACGGGCTGCCACGACCGGCCCCGGTCCTCGCTGCGGAAGAGCCCCGTGTGGGCGCCCCGCCAGAGCGTCCGGCCCGCGGCGTCCATCGCGAGCGCGTGGACGTGCTCGAAGGGAGCACCGCCTGCGCTGGCGTGGCCTTGCGCGGCCAGCGCGGGGTGGACGGCGGGCAGCAGCAGTGCCACAGCGACCACCACCAGGCCTGACCCACGGACGAACGTCTCGCCGAGGGGGTGCTCCGAGCCCCGCTCGGCGCTCGCGGCCACGCGGAGGAGCGTCTCGCGGCTCACGCCGTTCACCGGGAGAACGTCGGTCACTGACGGCTCGCCACGGGTCAGGGTGCCCGTTTTGTCGAGGACGATGGCGGAGACCTTCGAGCCCACTTCGAGCGTCTCGGCGCCACGGAACAGGATGCCGTGCTCGGCGCCCTTGCGGATCCCGACCATCACCGCCGTCGGCGCCGCGAGCCCGATGGCGCACGGAAACGCGATGAGCAGCACCGCCATGAAGTTCGAGAGCGCGAAGATGAGCGCGGACTCGGGCCCGACGGCGAGCCACACCGCGAAGCTCAGGACGGCGATCCCGATGACGACCGGGACGAAGACGCCCGCGGAGGCGCCCTCGCGCACCACCCCGTCGACCGGGACCTTCTCGCCCGGCCGCACCACGATCAGCTCGCCGCCCCGGACTCCCTCCATCGCCATGACCGAAAATCTCCCGCTCACAGGCAGGCGTGCGGGTTACCGTCGCAGCCCCCGAGCCGATGTCTCATCGCTTGGGCTCCCCGTCCCCATGCTCGCCCCGGTGGCCCCCGCCCGACATCGTCCGCATCATAAGGTACATCCCGAGCGGGCACGCGAGCAGCACGAGCACCGGCAGCGCCGCGCCGGCCGCGCCGAGGAGCGCGGGACCGCCGCCGAGCAGCAGGACCAGGGCCAGGAGCGGGGCGCCCCAGCAGAGGGCCTTCCCCAGGACGGCCTTCCAGTCCCGCACCGCCGTCGCCGGGCCGCCCCCCTGGCCGCCCGCCTCGGGCGCGTCCGCCGGGACCGCAGCGGCGGCCGCCTGGATCCGGGCGGCCCGTACGGCGCGCACGAACTCGTCGGCGTGCGCCTCCGAGCAGACGGCCTCGCCGAACCGCACGAGGGCGGGGCCGCTGCCGTCCACCCCCTGGCCGCAGACCGCGCAGGAGCGGTGCCCCGGGCCCGCCTCGCCCGGGCCGCTCCCCTCCTGAGCTGCCCGCCGGTCCACCATCATGTTCTCTCGATCCCCGTTCATGCGCATACCCTCCTGTCCCCAACGCCCCCCTCAGAGCGCCCAGTACGTCAGCGTGTCGTGGATCCCGGCCAGGATGAAGATCGCACCGGCCAGGCGACCGATCAGTCGATGCGACTGCCTGAGGCGGGCGACCAGTCCACCCGCCATCTCGCTCCCGAGCGCGACGAGGCCCACGAAGGCGACGAGCGGCAGCGCGGTGCCGACCGCGAAGGCGCCCGGGAGGGCTACGCCCGCGACGCTCCGGAGCGCCATCGGGATCGTGAGCCCGAAGAAGAGCCAGAACAGCGTCGGGCAGAACGTGAACGAGAAGGCGACGCCGAGGAGGAACGCGCCCCAGACGCCCTCCCGGGGCAGCCGGGCCTCGAGCCAAGCCGACACGCCGCGCCCCACCGAGCCCCGCAGCCGGACGAGCCCGAGGAAGCCGAGCCCGATCACGATCATGAGCGGGCCGAGCCCCTTCCGCGCCGCGACGACGACGGGGAGCGCCGCTGGCTGGAGCTGGAGTCCCAGCAGGATCGCCCCCGCCCCGACGACGGTGTAGACGATCACCTTCCCCGCGATATAGGCGAGCGCTTCGCGCCAGGGCCGCCCGGCCTCGAGTCGGCGACCGACGTAGGCCATCGCCGACAGGTTGGTCGTGAGCTGGCAGGGCGCCACCGCCCCGACCAGCCCGAACAGGAACGCGGCCACGAGCGGCAATTCCGCGCGGTCCGCGAGGTCGCCGACCGGGACGGCGAGCGTCGCGCTCCACTGGCTGGCCGTCACGTACCAGTGCGTCATCAGGCGCCGGATCAGGTCCATGGCCGCATCCCGATCGTCGGGGCTGGAAGCGCGACCTGCCCGCCAGCGCGACGGCGCCACACGGTCACGGGAGGAGCGCCTCGAGCTGTTTCCGCGACTCCGGGCTCGACCAGTCCCGGAGCCCGATCTCCACCGCCCGGATCGTGCCGGTCCGATCGATCAGCACCGTCGTCGGGAGCCCCCGCAGCCGATACGCCCGAACGACCTCACCGTCGAGGTCGAGCAACGCGGGGAAGCTCAGCGTGAACTCGCGCATGAAGCGCCCGACCATCTCGGTGACCGTCCGCTGGTCTCCCGCGTCCATGCTGATCGCGAGGATCTCCAGGCCCCGCTGCCGGTAGTCCCGGTACGCGCGCTCCATCGTCGGCATCTCCCGGCGGCAGGGCGGGCACCACGTCGCCCAGAAGTTCAATAGCACGGCCTTGTCCCGCAGGACCTGCGAGAGCTGCACGGGCCGGCTCTCGAGGTCCGGGAGCGTGAAGTCCGGCGCCCGGTGGCCAACCGCCGGCCGGACGTCCGTCGCCCGGGCCACCACGGGGGCCGCAAGGACCGCCGTCACGAGGGCGAGCGCGATGCGCCAAAGACCGCGATGCCCAAACACGACCGCCGCGTTTCGAGTTGATGTCTGTACCACCGTGTTCCCCGCCAGTCCGCCCCCGCGAGAGGGCAGGGCCAAGAGTCCACCGGGATCCCGGCAGGTAGCCGCTCTGCCGGGCGCCGAGGCGCCCGACGCGGCACGCGTGCCGGGTCGGAACGTTGAGACGACGGAGCGACTTACGGAACGGTCAGGCGGGGAGCGGAGGCGCGCGCGGCGGGAACGATGCCGGGTAGACCTGGACCGCCCGGCGCGGGCCGGTCGGGATCGGGACGCCCACCATGCTGGCGGGTGCGTCCGAGAGACGCGGAACCGCCGGGGCGATCGCCGGCACGGGATCGGCGCTGCCGGCCTGCGCACAGATCTTCGGAGCCATCCCGGGCGCCTCGCACATTGGCTCGGTGGAGGCGCCGGGAGGCAGACTCGCCAGGCAATAGGCCACGACCAGGACCGCCAGCGCGGCGGCCAAGCGCGGCCACGATCGGTAGCGTGGGATGTCCCGCACCATCGGCGTCGCGGTGATTGTAACACGCGGCGCGGCTCCCTCGAGCCTCTGGCGGCGCGGCGGCTCCTCGCGCCGGACGGGCGGCTGTGTCTGGCGGGCTTGACGTTCGGCCAGACGCTCGCCTCCCGGCTCGTCTGCCGAGTGTGGACCGCGCTCCACGCGCTGCGCCCTCAGCTCGTGGGCGGCTGCCGCCCGCTTCGCCTGGCGG
>CAZDYT010000179.1:0-7454 GCA_964509395.1 uncultured bacterium | reverse complement strand
ACGCCGACTTCGTGGCCGCATGGCGTTCCGTCCGCGAGGCGCGACGCGAGCTCGTCCGAGTCGGCGTCCTCGACCACGACCGGGATTCGGCGGGGGCCGATCTGGAGGTAGTGGTCACCGGCGTCCACCCGGAGGTTGGCGTAGAGATTCCGCAGGACGCCGGGATGGGTCACCTCCTGCCCCTCGTGGCGCCACACGCCCTCGCGATCGATCCGGAACGTCCCCGGCGGGAGCGTCGGCGGCTGCGGAGCCTCCTGGGCGCTCACGGGACCTCGTCCTCGAACGCCACACTGGCGAAGGTGACCGTCCCCTGCGGGTCCGGCCACTGGCCGTAGCGCAGGATCCGCCCGCGGCCCGCCGGCAGCGTCGCCAGCAAGGCATAGATCGGCGAGAGCCCGCAGATGCGACGGCTGTCTCCCTCCACCGCGACCGCCGCAAAGACCCCTCGGGCATCCGCGCTCGCGACCAGCGACAGGAGCGCGCGATCCTCGGCCTCGGCCTGCGCCAGCCGGACCCGCGAGACCGGCTCCGGATCGCCGAACCGCGGACCCAGGTGGGCCAGGTCGGCTCCCGCGACCAGGCAGTAGCGTCGGGGCACTGCCGCCATGGTTTCGCGTACGGCGTCGAGCACACCCGCCACGGCGGGCTCGGCGGCCGGATCGCGGCCGTGCGCGAGGCACTCCTGGACGAAGCTCGTCAGGATCGGCACGATGCGGATCGCGCCCGGGTCTCGGAAGAGGTAGCGCAGGCACACGGCCTGGAACTCGATCGAGTGCTCCGCGCGGTGCGCCAGCTCGGCGGCGAAGAGGTCACCCGGCCCGCGTCTTGCCAGTGCGTGAAGCACCTCGTCGTCCACCGGCAGTGGGCCGAGGGGCGTGTCGTAGGGCTTCGCCGTCACCGCGAACGAATGGCCGTCGAGGCCGGCGTGGGCCGTGCCGAAGACGATGAAACAGTCGGCGTCCGAGGCCTCGGCCACGGCCTTGTAGGCCCACGCGTACGCGGGGCCGCCGCGGTGGAAGTCGATGTGGGGGGCGATGAGCCCGCGCAGGACGGGCGCGCGGCGCGGGCCGCGAGGGCCCGGCCCTTCCGGGTGGAGGAAGAAGCTCTCGAGCTGGGCTGCCAGGGCCTCCGCGTCGCCCGCGTAGGCGCGGCCGGCGTGGATCGCCGGGCGCAGCGGGCTCGCCCGGAACGCCGCGGCCCGCTGCGCATGCTCAGCCTCGAGCCGAGGCCCTTCCAGAAAGAGATGGCGATCCAGGACCTCGACCAGGCTCTCCAGCTGGTCGCTGAGGACCAGTTCCCCGTGGCGCCGCATGATCTCGGCCTGGACATCCCGAATCGAGCGCGTGCCATCCAGCAGGGCGAGGATCTCCGCCACGGGGCGCGGCACCGTGAGCACCGCGTCGGTGAGCCCCGACGGATCCCGCAGACAGACCACCTCCCGGCCGTCCACGACGGCCGGGAACGCCTCGACCGGGCGGAGGCGCGGGGCGCTCGGCACGTCAGCCACGACGTGGCCTCCTACCCGCGGGCGTCGAGGAAGCGGACGGCCGCCGCCGCGTAACACCGCGCCGCCTGCGTGAGCGCAGCCACCTCCACATGCTCGTCCGCCTGGTGCGGGATCTGGCGGTTGCCGGGGCCGAACGTCACGATGGGGATCCCCCGCTCCATGACGAAGATCGTCCCGTCGGTGGACCCGGGGACGCCGCCGAAGCGAGGCCGGCGCCCGGTCACCGCCACCACCGCCCAGGCGAGGGTCTGCACGACCCGCTCCGAGCGCTCGACGCGCGTCGCCGGACGCGGCGGCGTGACCGTCTCGACCTCGATCCTGATCCCGGGCCAGCGCGCCTCGGTCTCACGGGCGAGCGCGTCGATCGCGCCGAGCACCGCCTCCGGGACGAGCCTCGGCACGAGCCGCACGTCCAGGACGAGCTCGGCGCTCGAGGGGATCACGTTGTTTTGCGCGACACCGGCGAGCGGCGCGCGGCAGCCGGTCGGCGTCACATGCGGGAGCCCGAGCACGCGGCTCCGCGGCACGCTCCGGGCGAGCCGCCGCTCGAGTCGGGGCAGCGCCGCCAGGAAGGCGCCAGCGGCGGCGATCGGGTTCACGCCGGCGTACGGCATCGCGCCGTGCGCCATCCGGCCGTGGATCACGACACGCGCCCAGACGACGCCCTTCTGCTCCAGGCACAGCTCGTTCTGTTCCGGCTCGCAGATGATCGCGGCGTCCACACCGCGGCCGAGCGGCGTGCGCATGAAGTGGCGGGCGCCCGTCATGCCGCCCTCCTCGTCCACGAGCGCAGCCACCATCAGACGACCGGCGAACGCGACACCGGCGCGACGCAGCGCCGCCGCGGCGACCAGCGCCGCGGCGAGACCCCCCTTCATGTCCGCGGCGCCACGGCCATAGATCCGCCCGTCCTCCAGGGCGCCGCTCCACGGGTCGTGCCGCCACTCGCGCGGGTCCCCTTCCGTGACGACGTCGGTGTGGCCCTCGAGGCAGAGGGTGGGGCCGCCCGGGGCCCCCTCCAGCAGGGCGATGACGTTCGGGCGCCCGGGTGCCACTTCCTGCAGCTCGACAGCAAGGTTCTGCGCGCGGCACCAGTCGGCCACGGCGCGCGCGACGGCGCTCTCGTTTGCGTCGAGCTCCCCGGACCGGAAGACGCTCGGGATGCGGACGAGGTGCTGCGCGAGGGCGACCACCTCGTCGTCGTGGACGTGGGCGAGGACCTGGGCGACGACCTCCCGGTCCGCTCGGGTGATGACGGGCATGGTGCCGAGGGAATCGGGTGCGCGGTCCCCCCTGCGCTACCGCCGGGCCGAGAATCGCGCAGCCCTAGGACGCAGGGAGGAGGCCCGCCGAGACGTATGCCTCATACGTTGAGGCGGACCGACGCGGGTCCCCACGCCCGAAGGGCGCGGGTCGGACGACGGGGTACGACGGTGACCGGCACGGCGGAGGTTACTCGCGGGGGAAGGCGAGGATCACCGAGTCGAGTCGGAGAACCCGAAACTCCTCGCCGCTCACGTAGAAGTAGTGACCCTCGACCTCCTCGGCGGTCTCCTCGAAGGCGACGACGGCCTCGATCGGGGGCATCTCGCGGAACGTGTTCGCCCCCTCGTCGAAGCCATCGCCCCGCCCCGCGACGACGCCGTAGCGGATCGGAGAGCCCTTGGGGCAGTAGACGCGGACGCCGGGCGGCGCCTCAGACAGGAGCTTGACGAGAACGTTGATCCCGTAGACCTGACCGAGCGGCATGGACCCCATCACCCCTGGATTCTAGCACAACCGTCCGAGTCCCGTGAACCTCACCCCGTGTCAACGCAACCCGTGTCCGGTCAGCCGGACGAGGGCCTCGAGGTACTTCTTTCGGGTCTGCGCGACGATGGTCGCCGACAGCCGCGGCGGCGGAGAGTTCTTGTCCCACGACGTCGTCTCCAGCCAGTCGCGGACGAACTGCTTGTCGAAGGACGGCGGTGACTGGCCGGGTGCATAGGCATCGGCTGGCCAGAACCGCGAAGAGTCCGGCGTCAGCGCTTCATCGACCAGGTGGATCCGGTCCGCATGGCGTCCGAACTCGAACTTGGTGTCCGCGATGATGATCCCGCGCCCCTCGGCGAGGGCCGCCCCCCGGCGGTACAGCTCGATCGTGAGCCGCCTGAGCTCCGCAGCCGTCTCCGCGCCGACGAGCCGGCTCATCGTGGCGAAATCGATGTTCTCGTCGTGACCCGACTGCGCCTTCGTCGCCGGCGTGAAGATGACCTCGGGGAGGCGCGCGGCCAGCGGGAGCCCCTGCGGCAGTGGTATCCCGCACACGGCGCCCGTCTTCTGGTAATCCTTCCAGCCGGAGCCGATCAGATAGCCGCGCGCGACGCACTCGACGGGGAAGACCTCCGCTCTCCGGACGATCATCGAGCGGCCGCCGAGCCCCGCGCGGTACCGGGCGGGCACGCGCGGGTCCGTGGCCACGTCCGTCGAGACCAGGTGGGTCGGCACTACGTCTCCGAGGACACCGAACCAGAACGCCGAGAGCTGGTTCAGCACCTTGCCCTTGTCCGGGATCCCGTTCGGCAGCACCCAGTCGAAGGCGCTGATCCGATCCGTCGTCACGATCAGGAGGTGCTCGCCGAGGTCGTACATGTCGCGGACCTTCCCCCGCGACACGAGGCGCAGCTCCGCGAGACGCGTCTCCGTCAGGGCCCCGTGCTCGTCGATCGTCCACTCGGCCGGTCGGCCCGCGGCGTCCCGTGCTCGCGCTTCACTCATCTTTCCGCTCCACTCTCAGGAATTGGACCGGCTTTCGAGGCCGCTCCCGGTTCCCTCTCCCCCACGCCATCGTGCCCCTCGCGAGGTTACCCGGTCACGCCGGGCAGCGTCGGCTGCTGACTCCGCCCCTCGACGCTCTCCAGCTTCGTCTCGAAGCGCGCCAGAGCCGTCGTGGCCTCCTCGTACTTGTTCTTGGCGTTGGTGATGTGCTTGCCCAGCGTGTCGAAGTGCTCCCGGAACCGACCCAGGTCGCCCGTGAGGCGCCCCAGCGTGGCCAGGATCTCGCGCGCGTTCTGCTCGATCCGCAACCCCTTGAGCCCGAGCAGGATCACCTGGAGATAGGCGTAGAAGGAGTTCGGCGAGACGGGGATGACTCGCCGCGAGAGGGCGTAGGTTAGGAGCGCGTCCTCGGTCTCGTCCTCGTCCTTGACGATCACCTCGTAGTAGACGTTCTCGGCCGGAATGTACATCAGGGCGAAGTCGAACGTCCCCTCGTCCGGCAGGATGTACTTCTTCGCGATCTCGTCCACGCGGTTCCGCACATCCCGCGTGAACGCCCGCCGCGCCTGCCGCCGCCGGTCCTCCTGCGGCTCCTCTAGGAGACGCCGGAAGTTCTCCAGCGGGAACTTCGAGTCGACGGGCACCAGGCGGTCGCCGAGCGCGATCGCGGCGTCCACCTTGTCCCCGCTCTGGAAGGCGTGCTGGAGCCGGTAGGTCCCTGCGGGGAGGATCTCGCCGAGAAGGCGCTCGAGCAGCATCTCACCGAGCCCGCCTCGGACTTTGGGGGCGCGCAGGATCTGTTCGAGCCCCGCGATGTCCCGCCCGATCTCGGCCATCCGGCGTGTCGCTTCCGTCAGCGTCCCGAGCTGCCCGTGGACCTGGCTCACGGCGCTGGCCGCCTGGTCGAGCCGCTGACCCATCGCCGCCTGCGCCTCCTGGAGCAGCGCCACGCCCTCCTGGAGCCGGCGGTTCACCTCCGCGGTGACCTGCTGGAGCTGGGTGCTGACGGCCAGCTGAACCTGGCCGAGCTGCTGGGTGACCTGGCCCCCGAACTGCGTCAGCTCCTGCCGCACCGTCGCGAGCGTGCCCTCCTGCGCGGCGTGCGTCTCGCCGCGAACCGCCCCGATCTCGCGCTGGAGGAGCGCCAGCGCCGTATCCGGCGCGGCCCCCGCCGCCTGGAGGTCCCGGAGCCGCGCCGCCAGCGCGAAGAGCCCCCAGGTCAGCAAGCCTCCCACGGTGAGCACCACGACGAGAACGATGGCCCACCCGACCTCGGTCATCAGTGGCCCCAGTGGCGGCAGGCCGGACGCAGGCCGCAGCTCGCGCAGACTGGCGCGCGGCGTCCGAGACAGTCCCCGCGCATCCGGGTGTGGCAGAGGGCGAAGTCGTACTTGACCGGATCGGCCGCATCGATCACCCGGAGGGTCCGCGTGATGTCCTCCGCCATCCGCCACGTGCGGCTGCGGAGCCGGGTGAGCCGCAGGGCGTCGGCCATGTTGGCCACGTGCGTATCGAGCGGGATCAGGAGCTTGGCGGGAGAGACCTCGGGCCAGTCGCCGAAGTCGAACGTGTCGCGCCGCACCATCCAGCGGAGGAAGAGGTTCCAGCGCTTGCACGCCCCGCCGTCGGCCGGACGCGGGAAGAGGTGCCGGAACCCCCGCGTCAGGCGGTGCATCCCGACGGGACGGAAGTCCTGCTCGAGGATCGCGGCCGCGAAGCGGTCGAGCGCCGGCCGGATGTCCGGGTCGGCGTCCGAGTAGCCGGCCAGGAACGCCTCGCGCAGGGAGCCGTGACGGACGAGCAGGCGGTGGATCGCCAGGAGGGCCGCGGCGAGGTCGAGGCCGCGGTTCAACCGGTAGTGGAAAGGCGCGAAGAGCGACGCGTCGCGCGCCGGGTCGAAGTGGAGCGCGAACGCGCGCGGCGACGGGCCGAGCCAGCCGAGGAGCCGGTCGACCCACGGCCCGAAGAGGTCGACGCGGCCGTAGGCGAGGCTGGCCGCGAGGAGGGCGACGATCTCGCGGTCGAGCGGGTCGGCGTAGCGGCGCGGGTACTGGATGGCGTCGTTGGCGAGGCGGCCCCGGTAGTCGAAGTCGCGATACAGTCGCTCCAGCGCCCCGCGCATCCGCGCGGCCCGCGCTGCCGCCCTCCCCGCCCTTGGATCGGGACGGCCGCGAGGCCGGACGGCCGAGCGCGTCCCAACCGCGACGCCAACCATCGCGCCCAAGGATAGCACGCCGTCTTGATTTCCCGAAGGCCGGTTGCTACGATCGGCTCCACCAAGCGGCTTCGGCACTTGACGATCGGAGGCTTCCCCTGCGGGAGCGTATCCTGCGCATCGGCATCGTCGGGCTCGGCACGATCGGACGTGCCGTGGCGCGCGCTGTCGCCGAAGGGCTGCCGGGGTGCACGCTGGCCGGCGCGGTGAGCCGGGACGAAGCGCGGGCGAAGGCGTTCCTGGCGACGCTCCCGGGGACTCCGTCGTACCTCAGCCTCCCACGCCTCGTCGAGGAGTCGGACCTCGTGGTGGAGGCCGCGACTCAGGCCGCGCTCGTCGAGATCGCGCGCGTTGTGCTCGAGGCCGGGCGGGATCTCCTCGTCCTCTCGGTCGGCGGCCTGCTCGACCACCCGGAGTGGCCCGACCTCGCGGCCAAGCACGGCTGCCGGATCCACGCGCCGTCCGCGGCCATCGCCGGCCTCGATGGCCTCAAGGGGGCGGCGGTGGCGGGGCACCTCAACTCCGTGGTCATGGAGACGCGGAAGCCGCCGCGGGGGCTCGCCGGTGCGCCCGGCGCCGCGGGCCTGGACCTCGACGGGCTTCGCGGCGAGACCCTGGTCTTCGAGGGCACCGCGCGCGAGGCGGTCCGGGCGTTCCCGGCGAACGTGAACGTGGTCGCCGCGGTCTCGCTGGCCGGCCTCGGGCCCGACGCCACCCGGATCCGCGTCTATGCCGTCCCCGGGCTCGCGCGGAACCGCCACGCGGTTACCGCCGTCGGGGCCTTCGGCCGCCTCTCCATCGAGATCGAGAACGTACCGAGCGAGAACCCGCGGACCGGGAAGCTCTCGTACCTCTCGACGATCGCCTACCTCCGGGACTTGGGCGCCCCGCTCCGCGTCGGGACCTAGTGCGGGGCCAACTAACTTCGCCTAGCGTCGTCCTCGGTCGTCGCCGGCCCTCCGAGAAGGGAGCGGC
>CAZDYT010000178.1:0-7465 GCA_964509395.1 uncultured bacterium | reverse complement strand
GGGATCACGGCGCGCCCGGCCTCGACCGCGACGAGGGCGAGGAGGAGAGCGAGCGCGATCACCGCGACCCACCGGCGGCGCCGCCGGGGCTGCACCTCAGGAGCTGGGGGTAGGCTCACGTCACCAATGTTGAACTGTCGCGACGGGCACGGGCAGGCCTCAAATAATGTTTGAGTTTACGGAGGTTGGCGGATCCTGTCAACCGATCCCTCTTTCCTTCTTTCCCTGAGACCTGACCCGGGCTATAATTCGCGGTTGTTCCTCTCGTGATCACCCGAGGACGGAAGCGTAGGTAGCGGCGCCCCCGAGGCCGTCGACCGGAGGTGCCGCCGCCAGACGGAGGTTGCATGACGACGCTCCAACTTCCCCGGAAACAGGAGTGGCAGGACCTCAAGGCCGAGCACGGCAAGTTCGTCGTCGAACCCTTCGAGCTCGGGTTAGCCCTGACGGTCGGCAACGCCTTCCGCCGGGTCCTCCTCTCGTCCATCGAGGGTGCGGCCCCCACGTGGGTCAAAATCGACAATGTGCTCCACGAGTTCTCGTTCCTGCCCGGCATGATGGAGGACACGCTCGACGTCCTGAACAACATCCGCAAGGTCGTGTTCAAGCTTCACGGGGAGCGGAGCCGCCTCATTCATCTCCAGGCGACCGGGTCCGGGGTCGTGAAGGCGTCCGATTTCCAGACGGATGCCGACATCGAAGTCCTGAATCCCGACCAGCCGCTCGCCACGCTCGACCGGGACGGCGTCCTCGCGATGGAGGTACACGTCGAGAAGGGGCGCGGTTATGTGCCCTCCGAAAAGCGGGAGCTCGAAGGGCTACCGGTCAACGCACTGGTTCTGGACGCCGACTTCTCCCCGATTCAGCGGGTGAACTTCCACATCGAGCCCGCGAAGCGGCACCCGGGCGCCGAGCGGCTCGTCCTGGAGATCTGGACCGACGGCAGCGTCTCCCCGGAGGACGCCGTCGGGGAGGCGGCGCTCATCCTCGAGGACCACTTCAACCTGCTCTGCCGCTTCCCGCAGGGGGTCGAGCCCGAGGAGGGGGTCTCCGTCGAGGCCGAGAAGGTTGCGCTGAACGAGAACCTGTTCCGGAGCGTGGACGAGCTCGAGCTCTCCGTCCGCGCATACAACTGCCTCAAGACCGCCAACATCCGCACGATCGCCGACCTCGTCCAGAAGAGCGAGGCGGAGCTCCTGAAGACCAAGAACTTCGGCAAGAAGTCGCTCAACGAGATCAAGGGTATCCTCGGCGAGATGGGTCTCTCGCTCGGGATGCGGCTCGACCCGGCGGAGCTCGAGCGCCTGCGAGCGCAGGCGGACCACACCTTCGAGGGCTGAGCCGAGCCGGCGACTGTCGCATCTCCCCGTCCCACCCGCCGCCTCGGGCCGCGGGACCCCTATAACCGGCCGCCGAGGTATCCGGGAGCAGCCCGAAACGTCGGCCCCTCCTCGGTGGGCTCCGGCCCTGCGCCTCGGCGGCTCGCTTCTCAGCCCGGCGGACTTCGGGATCTCTGCCACCTCAGGGTAGCTCGTAGCTCTGGCTGTTCCGCTGCCGGCGCCGGCTTCGCCGGCGCAACCCTTCCGCAGGGGAGGTCCGGAAGGGGGGCGGAGCCCCCCTCCGGGTGACCTAGGGCGCGCCGCGAAGCAGAAGCTCCTCCGTCGCCTGCGGCCGCGCCCAGCGGCGAACCCAGAGGCTCGCGGCATTGCTGGAGACCTCGATCGCCCCGTCGTAGTCGGTGCGGTAGACGGCCGCGCCGGCCGCGGCGAGCCGGCCGAGCGTGGCAGGACTCGGGTGGCCGAACGGGTTCCGGGCACCGACGGAGATGAGGGCGAGCCGCGGGGCCACCGCCGCCAGGAACGGCGGCGACGAGGCATACCGGCTCCCGTGGTGGCTCACCTTTAGAACGGCCGCCTCCAGCGGAAGGCCGTCCGCCAGCACGTCCATCTCGGCCGGCGTCTCGGCGTCGGCCGCCAGGAGGACCGTTGCTAAGCCCCACTCGATCCGTAGCATCAGCGAGCCGTTGTTCGCATCGGACAGCCAGGCCGCGTGGCCCGGCACCGCTCGCGGCGGGTGGAGGACGGTGACCAGCAGCGGTCCCAGCCACACGCGGTCGCCGCGCGCGAGGACCCGGCGTGGCGTCCCCGTCGCCGCGAGCGGCCGCTGCCAGTCGGCGTCCTCGGTCCCGGCGGGAACCCAGACCGCGTCGATCGGCATGCCCCCCAGCAGGCTCGTCAGACCCCCGGCATGGTCGGGATCGCCGTGCGTCACGACCAGCGCGGCCAGGCGCCGGATGCCCGCCCGGCGGAGGGCGGGCAGGACGACGCGCTCGCCCCGGTCCGAGCGCCCCGGTCCCCCGCCGCCGGTGTCGACGAGGAGCGCGCGGCCGTCCGGGCCCCGGATGAGGATCGCATCCCCCTGGCCCACGTCGAGCATGAGCACGTGGACCCGCCCGTCGGTAAGGTAGAGGGCGACGGTGGTGAGCACGGCGACCCCGGCAAGGCCGACGACCAACGCCCGCCGACGCCCGTCCCTCGCCCGGGGAGCGAGCAGCAGCGCGGCGGCTGCGGCCGCGACGGCGAGCGGGGGCGGGCTCGGCGGGTAGATCACGGCTCCCGGCACGGCGGCGATGCCGCGGACGACGAGACGCAGGGCGAGGAGGAGCACCCAGAGGCCCTGGAAGACGGCGTGCGCCAGGGCCTCGCTGGCGACTGCCAGCGTGACCGCGAGGAGCCCGAGTGTCGTGAGCGTGGCCGCGAGCGGCACCACGACGAGGTTCGCGGCCACGCCGATCAGCGAGAGCTGGTTCCAGTGAAGGAGCATGAGCGGGCTCACCGCGAGCTGCGCCCCTCCGGACACCGAGACGGCCGTCGCCAGCGCGGGCGGGCAGCGGCCCGGCAGGCTCCGCCGAATGGCGGGGCTCAGGTGAAGGATTCCCGCGGTCGCGGCGAAGGAGAGCTCGAGGCCGGGATCGGCGAGGGTCTGGGGCTCCCAAGCAAGGAGCACGAGGAACGCCGCGGCGAGGCTGTTCCACACGTTGCTCTCGCGCCGGAGCAGCTGCCCGACGAGCACCAGCCCGGCCATCACCGTGGCCCGGAGCACCGACGGCTGCCCGCCCACCACCGCGGCGAAGGCCGCGAGCGTCGTGAGCGCGAGCGCCGCGGTGGCGCGGGCCGGCAGCCGCAGAAAGCGCAGGAGGAGGACGACCGTCGCGGCCACGAGCCCCACGTTGAAGCCGGAGATCGCGAGGATGTGGAAGACGCCCGCCGCGCGGAAGTCGGCGGCAAGGGTCGGGGGGAGCTGGCGCCGTTCGCCGATGAGTAGGCCCTCGAAGAGCGCGCCCGACACGGGAGGAAGGTGCGCTCGGACGACCTCATGGATCCAGGCGCGGACGCGCAGCCACCACGGCCCGGCGGCCTCGGGCAACCGTTCCACCGAGGCGGCCCGGCCTACCGCGAGGAAGCGCGGCCCCGCGCGCTCCGCGGCGGGCCCGCCGGCCGCGGCCCCGGGGTTGCGGAGCGGGCGCGCTTCGCTCAGCTCTACCGTGACCGCGATCCGGTCGAGCGCTCGCAGCGGTGGCGGCGGGCCGTAGAGAAGCACGACGAGCTGCCCGCTGGCGGAGCGCCGGCCGGCCTCGTCCACCGCCGATTGAAGCAGCAACGGCACTCGGGTGCGCGGCCCTTCCCGTTCCGGCTCACCGCTGACGATGCCTTCGATTCGCGCTGGCCCTGTGCGCACGCCGCTCATGCGCGGGAGCGGGTCGGGGAGCCCCACCCGAGCCCAGCCGGCGAGGCCGACGAGGACGAGGACCGCCGCGCTGGCCGCCGCTAGGCGCCGCCGTCCGAGGGCCCAGAGGGTGAGGGCGCTCAGGACGAGGGCGGCCGCGGCGAGCCAGCCGGGTGCCGGCGACTGGAAGCCCAGCCAGATGCCGGCGGCGAACGTCACCGCGACGGGGACGAGCGGCGCCGTCACGGCGGCGTGGCCCGAGCCTCCGGGGTTTCCGGGGTCTCCGGCGACTCCGGGGTCTCCGGCGAGGGGAGGGGCGCCGCCGACCTCTCGGCCTTCGGCGCTCCGGCAGGTTCGCGGACCACGCGAACCAGCAATCGCAGCAACTCTACCTTCCGCGCGCCCAACCCCGGGACCGTCGCCAGCTCGTCGACCGATCCGAACCTGCCCCCCAGCTCCTCCCGCCGCGTGAGAATGCGATCCGCGAGGCGCGGGCCGATCCCCGGCAACCGCGTCAGCTCGGCGGCAGCCGCACGGTTGAGGTCGAGCGGCTGGTCCGCGGTCGGCCGCGGCGCGGGGACGGCACGCGCGCGCGGCGCGATGCTGCCCTGGGTCGCACGCGGCGTCACGCGCCGCGAGCCTGTCCGAGCCCGCCGGTCGTCCCGTGGCCTGGGCGCTGTCGGGCTGCCGCTCCGTTCCGAGCCCCGCGAGACGGCCGCCAGCCGCGCTGGCTCGGCCTCGAGCCGGTCCAGAGCCCCCGGCGCGCGGCGATGCCAGGCGTCGATCGCGAACCCGCCGAGCACGCTCGCCGCCAGCAGCGCGACCACGACGAGCTCCTGGCGGCGATAGGTGAGCGAGACGGCCACCTCCGCCATGCTCGCCCCGACCGTGGCGGCGGCGCGCCTCCCGGACCGCGACGCCGCGCTGGCCGCACCGTGAAGGAGCCGCCCGAGTCGCATCCCGCCGTGGCTCTCGCACGCGGCGTGCCATCGGCGCGGTGACGTCTAAGCCGAGGAATCTTCGTGCCTCGCCTCCGGCGCCCTGGCTCCAAAGCCAGACAGGGGGCATCCGAAAGGAGACGGGCGAGGGGGGGGGGAGCCGAATCAGTCGGCGCGGACGACGGCGCGGCGCGCGAGCCGGCGCGCGAGGACCGGCGTCCACCCGGCCGCGAGCGCGGCGACCAGGACGTACGGCACCTCGGGACCGAGAGCGTCCGCCGCGTGGCCGCCCACGAGGCCGGCCAGAATGAAGGAGAGCCCGCAGGCGCTCTCGAAGAGCCCCATGGCGATGCCGCGATCGGCCGCGGGCACGTGGTCGGCGATCAGCCCGACGCACGTCGGCGCGCACGCCCCCGCCGTGAGGCCGAGGCCGAGCGTGCCGACGAAGAGGATTGCCCCGCCCAGGGGCGCCGCGACGAGTAGGGCGGCGACCGCGCTGACCAGCATCGCGGGCACGAGGATCGCCCGACGGCCCAGGTGATCGGAGAGACGCCCCGCCGCGAGCGCGGCCACGAGGCGGCCCGCCCAGTAGGCGCCGAGGAGGAGACCGATGGCGTGCGGCGCCAGCCCTCGGTCCGCGGCATATGCGGGCAGGAACGAGAGCACCGTCCCGAGGCCGAAGACGTAGACGAACCCCGTGGCGTAGGCCAGGACTCTCTGCCGGCGTGCGGCGTCGTCCCCTCTCGGGACGACGGTCGGCACGCTGGCGACCTCCTCACCCCCGTGACGCGCGACGGTCCGAGGTCCCGGCGTGGCGAGGAGGAGGCCGACGGCGGCGACGGCCGTGCCGAAGTAGATCACGAAGGGCGCGCGGAGGCCCGCCGCCTCGATCACGAATCCCGCCGCTGAGGTTCCGATCACGAACGCCGCCGCGTACGCCCCGTACCCGACGCCCATCGCGGTGCCCGCGCGGCGGCCGAACTCTTCCGCGACCCAGGCCTCCAGCGCGGGCCAGAAGGCCGCCCACCCGGCGGCCTCGAGGAGCTTGCCCCCCACGAGCCCGGCCACCCCGCTGGAGGCGACGTAGCAGACGGTGGCCGCCCCGATCGCGAGCGCCGAGAACAGGAGCAGCGTGCGGCGGCCGAAGCGATCGGACGCGCGCCCCATCGGGATCGTCAGCGCGGCGAAGGCGAGCCCGTGGGCCGCGCCGATGAGGCCGAGGTCCCGGTAGTCGGCGCCCAGGCTCCGCGCATAGAGCGGAATGGCGGGCGCGATGACGCCGCCGCCCAGATTGAACGCGAACGTGAGGAGGCCGACCCGCACCAGTTGGGTGGGCATGGGCTCGGAGCCGGCAGTGATGCTCGAGGGCGCGATCCGGTCCGGGGGGTTAGGGCGCCAGCGCCGCGCGGGTGATCCGCGTGGCCGTGCCCTCCCGGGTGTACCACTCCGCCTCCCGGAAGGCGTCGTTGATCCGCTCGAGGGGGAAGGTGTGCGAGACGAGCCGGTCGAACGGATACCGCGTGCGGCAGCGCTGGAGGAACTCGAGGGCCCGCGGGATCACCCACGGATCGTACATGACGACGCCGATGATGCGCTTCGAGCCCCAGACCAGCGTGGACGGGTCGAACTCGACGGTGCGCCCGTGGCTGATACAGCCGATCTCGAGGTACGTGCCGCCGTACCGCAGCATCTCGATCCCCTCGGGCACGACCGGCGGGAAGCCCACGAAGTCGCAGGCGACGTCGGCGCCGCGCCCGCCCGTCCAGTCTCGGACCTGTTTCACGCGCGCCTTGCGGTCGGGGACTTCCGCGAGGCTGAGCGTGTGGTCGGCTCCGAACGCGCGCGCGAGCTCGAGGCGCCCCGCCAGCTGGTCCACGACGATGATCGTCCCTGCGCCCATCTCGCGCGCGACGGCCGTCGCCTGGATCCCGAGCCCGCCCGCCCCCTGGATCACGATGCTCTCTCCGAAGCGCAGGTTGGCTTGGGTCAGGCCGTAAATGATCTGGGAGAGCGCGCAGTTCACGGGCGAGACGAGCGGATCGGGCAGCTCGTCCGGCACCCGGAAGACGGAGCCCCCGGGCCGGAGGTAGTAGTACTCGGCGAAGGCGCCGACCCAGTGGGGAAACTCGGCCGGCCCGGTCGCGCGCCCGACCTTGCTCGGGCACGCCGCGCGCTGGCCGTGGAGACAGACGTAGCAGCGCCCGCACGGGTAGAAGTAGCAGAAGGCGACCCGGTCACCCTCGCGGAGCGGTCGCCCGAGCGAATCCGTGGCGACCCCCGCCCCGAGCGCGGCGACGCGGCCGGTCATCTCGTGGCCGAAGATCCAGCCGTCGGGAGGCAGGGCGAGCGGGGCGTCGCCGCGCCAGAAGTGGAGGTCCGAGCCGCAGATGTTCGCGAGCGTCACCCGGACCAGGACCGCGCCCGGCTCGAGCGCCGGCAGCGGGAGCTCCTGGATCTGGAAGGGTTTGCCGGGGCCGAAGAAGACGGCGGCCTTGCCGGTCCGGGCCATGCGGGGCGACCTCCTCACGGGGGATCGGAAGCGCGTTCATGCTAGCACGCGCCCTCGGGGCGTTCAAACCGCGCGGCTTGTACATCGCTCGCGTTCCGTCGGTCCGTTGAGGAGGGCTCCGCTCAATCCCAGCAGACCGAGATCGGGCAGTCGACGAAGGGGGGTTCGCCGGTCGGGCAACTGAAGGAGCCGCTCTTGTACTCGGCGGCGACGGCGTCGGGCTCTTCGCCGAGCTGCCCGCGGAAGACGAGCAGGCAGGAGGCGGTGAGGGCGGTGGCATAGGGGAGGCGGG